>JALVEM010000215.1 GCA_027030825.1 Thiohalobacter sp. | reverse complement strand
GCGAGGCAGGAGGCGCGGCGCGCCTTCCTGGAACGGGCCCGCAACGAATTCGAGGCGGTGCTGCGGGAAGACCCGGAAAACGCCACGGCCCATTACAATCTGGCCCTGGTCCATGCGGAACTGGGCGACACGGAGGCAGCCCGCCGGCACCATGCCCTGCACGAGAAATACCGGCCGGACGACGAGGCCATCGAGCAGGCCGTGACCGCAGCGCGCCGCCGCGACCCGGCCGCCAACCACGCCGCCGAGCCCGTGGCCGTCTACGAACTGCGCCCGCCCGCCGGGCAGGATCCGTCCGTCACAGGAGGCCAGGACGCATGACACGACCGAGTCGGGATGGAGAAGCCGTCATCCGCCGGGCGCTGCTCCGGTCGCTGGCCGTCGTCCTGATCCTCGCGCTCGGCGGAGGACTGATCCTGTTCGCACAACGGTTCGGCCGACCCGACGCGGCACCTGCTCCTGCCCCGGTCACGGCGCCGGCCACCTCGTCGCCGACGATGCCCGGCACCCCTGCACCCCCGCCGCTGCGCTTCACGGACATCACCCGCCAGGCCGGCATCGATTTCGTGCACGTCAACGGCGCCTACGGGCAGCGACTGATGCCCGAGACCATGGGCAGTGGCGCGGCCTTCTTCGACTACGACAACGACGGCGACCCGGATCTCTTCCTGGTGAATTTCCGCTACTGGCCGGACCATCCAGGCCAGGGAAAGCCGCGTTCCGCGCTGTATCGCAACGACGGCCACGGCCGCTTCGAGGACGTCAGCGAGGCCGCGGGACTGGCCATCGAGGACTACGGCATGGGCGTGGCGATCGGCGACTACGACGGCGACGGCTGGCTGGACCTCTATCTCACCTCGCTGCACCGCAACCGGCTGTTCCGCAACGAGGGCGGTCGCTTCCGCGACGTCACCGCTGACGCCGGCGTGGGCGGCGGACGCAACGACTGGAGCACGGGCGCCGCCTTCCTGGACTACGATGGCGACGGCGATCTCGACCTCTTCGTGCTCGACTATGTGCAATGGTCGCCGCGCATCGACCTGGAGATCGACTTCCGCCTCGCCGGTCTGGGCCGCGCCTATGGCGCGCCCACCCACTTCAAGGGCACCCATTCGCACCTCTACCGCAACGACGGCAACGGGCGCTTCACCGAAGTGAGCGAGGCGGCCGGCATCCGGGTCACCGACCCGGAATCCGGACTCCCGGTGGGCAAGGGCCTGGGCGTGGTGGTGACGGACGTCGACGACGACGGCCGACCCGATCTGCTGGTCGCCAACGACACCGCGCCCAACTTCTATTTCCACAATCTCGGCGGCCGCTTCGAGGAAATCGGCGCGCTCGAGGGCATGGCCTACGACCGCAACGGCAAGGCCACCTCCGGCATGGGGATCGATGCCGCGCATTTCCGCAACGACGCGGATCTGGGCGTGGCGATCGGCAATTTCGCCAACGAGATGACCTCGCTCTATGTCACCACCGGCGGCCGCCCGCCCTTCTCGGACGATGCCGTGATCGAGGGTCTGGGAGCACCGACGCGGCTGGCGCTGACCTTCGGCGTGCTGTTCGCGGATGTGGATCTCGACGGCCGTCTCGACCTGCTTGCGGCCAACGGGCATCTCGAACCCGAGATCAATCGGGTTCAGCCCAGCCAGCATCATGCCCAGCCGGCCCAGCTGTTCTGGAACTGCGGCACGGCCTGCGGGCCCACCTTCGTCCTGGCAAGGGAAACCGGCGACCTGTCCCGTCCTCTGGTGGGACGCGCACTGGCCAGCGCCGACATCGACGGCGACGGCGATCTCGATCTCGTCATCACCCAGAACGGTCGCCGTGCCGTGCTGCTGCGCAACGACCAGCAGACCGGCCACCACTGGCTGCGCCTGAAGCTGGTCGGGCGAGCCCCCAACCGCTTCGCCTACGGCGCCACCGTGCGCCTCACCGCCGGCGGCGTCACCCAGCAGCGCTATCTCTCTCCCGCGCGTTCCTACCTCAGCCAGGTCGCGCTGCCGCTGACCTTCGGCCTCGGCGAGAGCAGCGAAGTCGAGCGCATCGAGATCCGCTGGCCGGACGGCACCCTGCAGACCCTGCGGCCGGAGCAGGTGGACACCACCCTGGTGATCCGGCAGGAGGGTGCATAGTGCGCCTGCAATGTGCCCTGCTGGCCCTGCTGCTGATCGGGCAACCCGCGCTGGCCGATCGCGTCGCCGAACTGCCCGATGCCTGGCAGGGGCGGCTCGAGGCGATTCCGGAGCTCGACCTGCAGGGGGCGGAGCCGGCCGCGCGCGAGGCCATCCTCGCCGCCCGCTCCGAGCTCGATCGTCTGCTGACCCGCCCCGACATCCCGTCCGACCGGCTCGCCGCGGCCTGGGGCCGGCTGGCGGCCCTCTATGAGCTCACCGGCATCGACCGCGGCGCCCGGATCGCCTGGCAGAATGCCCGGCGACTGGAACCGGAGCGGTTCCGCTGGGCCTATTACGCCGGCCGCCTGGCTCTGGCGCGTGGCGAACTCGACCGCGCCGAGGAAGCCCTCGGCCAGGCAGCGCGCCTGAATCCCGACTACCCCCCGCTCGCGCTGCAGCTCGGGCGGCTGGCACTCGCCCAGGGACGGCTCGACGAGGCCCAACGGCATCTGGAGGACGCCGGCAGACACGAAGGGCTGAGGGCGGCTGCGCTCTATTACCTCGGGCAGCTGGCGCTGCTGCGGCATCGGCCACGCGAGGCCGTCGAACGGTTCGAAGCCGCGCTCGAGCTCGCTCCCGAGGCGGACGCCGTCCACTACGCGCTCGCCCAGGCCTGGCGCGCTCTGGGCGATCGGGAAAAGGCGCGCAGGCATCTGGCCCGTTTCCGCCACAGGAAGCTGCCCCGGTTCGAGGATCCGCTGGCATCCGAACTGAACGCCGCCCTCGACTCGGCGCGCACCCGCTTCCGGCTGGCCATGGAAGCCGTGCGCCGTCACGACCATGCCAGCGCCGTGAAACGCTTTCGGGAAGGACTGGCCCGCGAGCCGGGCAACCTGCATGCCCGGATCAGCCTCGCCCGCGTGCTCTACCTCGACGGCCATCCCGAGCTGGCCGAGGCGGAACTTCGCAAGGTCGCCGAGAGACCCGATGCCCCGCCGCTCGCCCGCTTCCTGCTGGCCGTGCTCGAGGAGGGCCGGGGCCATGTGAAGGCTGCGCGTGAAGGCTACAAGGCCGTACTGGCCCGGGATCCCGATCATCCAGGCGCCCGTTACGCGCTGGCCAACCTGCTGTTTCGAACCGGAAGGTATCGTGAAGCGGCTCGGGAGTACGAACGGGCGCTGGCCGCCGATCCGCGCATCCTGCCGGCGCGTCTGCTGGCCGTGATTGCGCTCGCCCGGGCCGGGGAACCGGAGGCGGAAATCGTCCGGCGGCTCGAGTCGCTGCACCAGGAACAGCCGGACGACGCCCGCATCGCCCTGGCCCTGATCCGCCTGCGCAGCCTGGCGCGAGATCCGGCAGTCCGGAAACCCGATGCGGCGCTGGCACTGGCCAATGCCCTGGCCCCCGCCCATCCCGCGCCGCCGAACATCGAGGCCCTGGCGCTGGCCGCCGCGGCCGCCGGACAGTTCGAGGACGCCGTCCGCCTGGAGCAGCAGGCCATCGACCTGCTCGCCTGGCAGGCCCCGCCGGACATCCTGGCCCGTGCCCGGGCGCGACTGGCCGCCTATCGGACCGGCCGGATGCCCGAGGAACCGGTCTTTCCGGACACCGACCCGATCTTCCAGCCCCCGCCGCTCGATGTCACGGCCGTGTTCCGCGACTATCCTGCCGCCCGGCCGTATTGAGCCTTCCTGCCAGGATGAATCTAAACGAATTCATGCGGTTGCCGCTATCCTCGAACAACAGGGATACACCTCGCAGGGAGGCAACATGACAGACATTCGAAGCAGGCCACTCACGGCATTGCGTCGGTGCAGGTCCATTCTGATCATCCCGCTTGTGGCATGGATCCTTGCCGGATGCGAAAGACCCGG
Source organism: Thiohalobacter sp. (assembly GCA_027030825.1). Taxonomy (GTDB): domain Bacteria; phylum Pseudomonadota; class Gammaproteobacteria; order Thiohalobacterales; family Thiohalobacteraceae; genus J048. The sequence continues at coordinate 7,045 of JALVEM010000215.1, read as the reverse complement.
TTCAGCAGGAACGTCCCCCTTTCAATACGCCTGGACGTTCGACGACGCCACCGCTTACGATTTCGATCCCGGATTCGTCGCCATTGGCGGAGGCGCCGCCCAACTCGTGCCTCTCGATCTCGAGCTGGATTCGGATCCCGAGCTCGAAGCAGGAATTCACGCTGGCACCCGGCTCGCCAATGGTGAACTGACGACCGAGACCACGCCCTGGCCAGGGGTCGCCATCCTGCTCCCCAACCGGCTCGGTGCGCTCGTGGGTGCATGGCGCATGGACGAATCGGCCTGGAACGGTGCTCCCGACGAGGTGTCGGACGACTCCGGTCTCGGACATCACGGAACGGCAATCGGCGATGCCACCACCGTGAGACGTGCGGAGCAGGTGAATAGGGCCGGTCGTTTCGATGGCACGGGCGACGCCGTCCGTATCGATGTGCCCGCCACCACGGCCGAGAACTTTACTCTGGTGCTCTGGATCGATCCCGACCGGCTCGCCGGTATTACGCGCCGTCACTTGATCACCTTCACCGAAAGCGGAATCGCCACGCTCACGCTGGGTTACTCCGGAACCTACGATGACGGTCGCATCCGCCCCGGCAGCCTCTACCTGATCGACGACAACAGCCGGGTGACTAGCACGGCAACCGGAGTACTGGACATGGCCCGCCATGAGGCACGCTGGACGCACCTGGCCATCATCGGGAAAGAAGGGCGGATCCGTTTCCTGGTCGATGGGCAACCAGTCGATCCCACCATCGAGGAGGCGGACGGCCGCTTGCGCTTCGACCGGATCTGGATCGGCGGCGTGCCGGGCAGCGGCTTCGAGTATGCCGGAGTACTGGATGACGTGGTCCTCTGGAACCAGGCACTTACCGACACTGAAGCAGTTCTGCAGTACCAGCGCAGCCGTGCCCGCATCGCCGGGGTTCATACCGGCAGCACAATCGATGCCGGCTGTGGATCGGCCCGCTGGGATGCACTCGAATGGCGCACGCCCCTGCCCTTCCTGAAGGGGCTGCCCGGTGCACGGGGCAGCGAGCGTGCACTCGATTATCCGTTGCTGGTGGGCTCGACCGGAATGCCGGGAGACGACGATCTCATGCAGGGCCTGATCGCTCTCTGGCACCTCGACGAGGTGGTGCCGGGCACCGTCGCCAATGGCACCCTCTTCTCCGATGCCTCGGGCAACGGGCACGACGCCACGGCGCTGAACCCGGATGGCACCATCTTTTCCATGCCCGGCAGAATCGGACGTGCCCTGCACTTCACTCTGCAAAGCAGCGACTATCTCACGACTTCCCTCTATCCCGACTGGCCCCGAGGCACACTCTCGCTCTGGATTCGCACGGATGCGGAAGACCGTCCCTATCTGCCGGGCGAGAACATCATGGCTGCCGCCGGAGCACACGACGGAAGTCACCGGTTCTATATCGGCATCTCGCAGGACTACCAGGTGATTGCCGGATTCGGGGATCGCTACGTCGAGCACAACCGCCTGTCCACCGACCGCCGCTGGTACCATCTGGTACTGACCGGTGACGGTACCACAGCACGAATCTATGTGGACGGGGTGCAAGCCTTTCAGTTTGCGTACAACTACCCTGCCGGGGGCAGCAGCGATCCCTTTCTGATCGGCGCCAAGACCTACAAGGGTCAGATCCCCAACAACAAGTTCCAGGGTGCCATCGACGAGGTTGCCATTTGGGATCGCCCCTTGAACCCTCACGAGATCCGACAGCTCTATCGTCGCGGAGCCAACCGCATTCTCCTGCAGCTGCGCACCTGCAAGCTGTCCGACTGCAGCGACCGCGACCCTGTCCCCGGTGGAGGCTGGCTCGGCAGTGCCGGCCTCCCGGGCGGCGCCTTCAGCGAGCTGCAGAACAATACCCTGATTGATGGCGCGGGCATGGGTATCGGCACAGCCATGGCTTCGCCGCCGTATCTCCCGCTCTCCCGGCTGTCAGCGGGCCCACTCGTCGGACGTTACCTGCAATGGCGCGCCATCCTGCTTTCCGACGACGAGAACACTCTGTGCGGTGGCGGCACCCAGGCCTGCACACCCTCGCTGCACGACCTTTCCTTCAGGTCCCGGCAGGGAGACACGGTCTTCGGGGCCCAGGAAATCCGCTATGCCTGCGGCGATGCGATCGTGACCACGCGCACCGCCCTTGAATTCCGGCACCTGACCCGATTCCGGGATGCCAGCAACTGCACCGTGCGGTACCTTCTGTCGAACGATGATGGACGGACATGGCAATACCATGACGGCAACGGCTGGGGGGCCGCGATCGATGCGACAGACGACTGGAACACGGCCGACGAGCTCGAAAAATCCATCGAGCGCTTTCCCGCGGGCGATGGCCGCCTGCGGATTCGCGCATGGCTGCCATCGGACGGCGGCACGCCCTGCCGTCTGGATGAAGTGGAGATCGAGGGATACCGCTGAGGTGGCATGGAACACATGACAACGGGGCCCGCAGGCCCCGTTGCTTCCCTCCCTGGAGAAAGTCCTTACTTGCTGCTGCTCGAGCTGGTGGACGGCGTGACCGGCGTCACCGTGGTGGCGTAGGGATAGCCCCAGTAACCGGGCCAGTAACCGCCCCAGTACGGATAGCCGCCCCAGTAGGGGTAGCCCCAGCCCGGATAGCCCCAGTAGGGATAGCCCCAGCCGGGATAACCCCAGTACGGATACCCCCAGTAGGGGCCATACCAGGGACCGCCATACCAGGGGCCGTCCCACCAGTCGTCACCCCACCAGGCGTTGGCGGAGAAGGGCGCCGTCAACAGGGTGGCGGCCAGCGTGGCAGCAGCAACCAGCAGCTTCGATTTCCTCATTTTCGGTTCCTCCTCTGTTTCTTTTGCAGGAAGTCCGGAATCAGGGATCGTACAGCGGCTGTTTAAACTTTAGACCATGAAAAAGATAGGACAATGAGCCAGATCAATCAATTTATATATTAGAAAAGTCTGATATAATAACCGATCATCGAGATCGTACAGGAGGACAACCATGACCATCGACCGCATCGTCATGGCCTTTGCCGGCGCCATGATTCTGCTTTCCCTGGCGCTGTCCCAGCTCCATTCCGTCTACTGGCTGGGATTCACGGCGTTCATCGGCTTCAACCTGCTGCAGTCGGCCTTCACCGGCTTCTGTCCGCTGGCCGCGCTCCTCAAGGCGCTGGGCCGGCGTCCCGGTCCTGCCTTCGAATGAGCCCGGCTCAGGCCGGGCCCCGGCCGGCGAGATAGGCCACGATGCCCCTCAGGATCATGTCCACCGAGACCAGACTGAGGAGCATGCCCATGAATTTCTCCAGCGCCAGCAGGCCGCGCCGCCCCAGCACCCGGCTGAGCGAGCGGCCCCAGAGCAGTACGCCGGCGGTGACCGCCAGCACCAGCGCCAGGGCCACGACGAGCTCGACCGGATCCACCTGCTCCCGGGTGCGCAGGAGAATCACCAGGGTGACGGCCGACGGCCCGGCGATGGAAGGCACGGCAATGGGCACCAGGAAGGGGTCGTCGGCATAGTGGTCGTGGAAGATCTCTTCGGCGGACCGGAAGATCATGTGGATGGCGATCAGGAACAGGATGATGCCGCCGGCCACGCTCAGCGAGGCCTGTTCGACATTCAGGTAGCGGAGCAGCCGATCGCCCGAGAGGGCGAACACCAGCAGCACCAGGAAGGCCAGCAGGACCTCGCGGATCACGGCCCTCCGGAACCGTGACATGGAAAGGTTGCGCAGGATGGCCAGCACGAAGGGCAGGTTGCCGAAGGGATCGACCACCAGCAGAAGCAGCAGCGTCATCTCGATCAGGCCCATGCGGCCTAGGATACCTGCTCTGGCCCTCGGGGGAAGCCGTTCTCCGTGACCGCCGCGCGGGAGCCCTGATAGACTCTCGTTCATGCCATCCCGACACCACCGCTCCCGTCCGCCGTCTCCGGCCTGCGCCCTTGCCGCCTGCCTGGCCTTGCCGACCGCCCTGGCCGACACCCGGGCCTACGTGGACGAACGGACGGGGCTCGATGCCTGGCGCGGCACGGACGACGGCTTCTCGGCCGCCTTCGTGCAGCGCCTGCCGGACCAGACCCGCGCCTTCTTCCTCGCCCGCGGCTTCTCGCGCCGCGCCGCCGACGCCATCGCCGGGCAGTGCCTGTTCCAGACCATCCTCGGCAATGCCGGCCACACCGGACCCGTCGACGTGGACCTCTCGGAATGGCGCTGGCACACGCCCGACGGGCGCAGCGGCCGCCTGCTGCTCAAGGAAGACTGGCTGCGCCGGCTGGAAGCCATGGGCGAACCGCAGTCCGCGCGCATTGCCTTCAAATGGGCCTTCTATCCGACCCGCCAGCGTTTCATGCCCGACGACTGGAACATGGGCATGACCAGCTACCCGCTCGCGCCCGGCAGCCGCCTGGACATCGAGGCGGTCTGGCGCGATGCCGAGGGGCGGGCGCACCGCTTCCGCATCGAGGGCCTGCGCTGCGCGCCCGACGTCTCGCTCGAAACCCTGCGCCCCCGCAACGTCGGAGACAAGCCATGAAACCGATTCGACTGCTCCCGCCCCTGCTGGCGCTGCTCGTCGCGGCCACCGTGTCCGCTGCAGACGGCAGCGGACGCCCCGACAGCTTCCGCCAGGGGCTGCGGCCCGTGGAGCCGCCCGTGCCGGCACCCGACTTCACGCTGAAGGACATGGATGGCCGGGCCTACCGCTTCTCCGGCCGCAACGGCCACGTCCGCATCGTCAATTTCTGGGCGACCTGGTGCCCGCCCTGCCGCCGCGAGATGCCCTCGATGCAGCGCGCCTGGAAGCAGCTCGCGCCGGAGGGCGTGGACCTGCTGGCCGTCAACGTCGGCGAGGACGAGGACACCGTGTTCGAGTTCATGGGCCAGTATCCGATGGACTTCCCGGTCCTGCTCGACACCGAAGGCAAGGTGGTCGAGACCTGGCCCGTGCAGGCGTTGCCGACCACCTTCGTGGTCGACCCGGAGGGCTGCATCCGCTATCGGGCCATCGGCGGCCGCGACTGGGACGACCCCGGGATCCTCGAGAAGGTCCTCGCCCTGAAGACGGCGCCGCCGGTGGCGTGCAGACAGGTTGCCGGTCCGGAATCAGACTGAGACCGGCGGCTCGTCGAGCGCTGCAGCCTGTTCGCGAAGCTGCAGGATGTGCTCTTCCCAGTAGCGGTCGGAATAGAACCAGGGAAAGGCCTGCCGGAAGGCAGGATCCTCGCAGCGGCGGGCCAGCCAGGCGGCATAGTGGATCATGCGCAGGGTGCGCAGGGCCTCGACGAGGTGGAGCTCGCGCCGATCGAAGTCGCGAAACTGCTCGTAGCCTTCGATCAGCACCGACAACGCCAGCGCCCGCTCCTCCCGCTCGCCGGGAGCCAGCATCCACAGGTCCTGGACGGCCGGCCCCATGCGGGCATCGTCGAGATCCACGAAATGGGGTCCGGCCTCCGTCCACAGCAGATTGCCCGCATGGCAGTCGCCATGCAGGCGGATCGAACGCACCTCACCGGCCCGCGCAAACGCCGCCTCGATGCGCACCAGCAGATCCTCCACCAGGGTTCGGTAGGCGGTCTCCACGTGCACGGGCAGAAAACCGTGCGCCAGCAGCCAGCGCGACGGTGCGCGACCGAAGGAGTCGATATCGAGCGCCGGTCGGTGGCGAAACGGGCGCAGCGCCCCGATCGCGTGCATGCGTCCCAGCAGCCGGCCGATCTGCAGCAGATGGGCCTCGCTGTCCAGTTCGGGGCAGCGACCGCCCTGGCGGGGATAGAGTGCGTAACGAAAGCCGGCATGCTCGTGCAGCGTGGTGCCCCCTGCATCCGCCAGCGGCGTGACCACGGGCAGCTCCTGTCCGGCCAGCTCGCGGGCGAAGGCATGTTCCTCGAGGATGGCGGCATCCGACCAGCGGCCGGGACGGTAGAACTTGCCCACCACAAAGGTCCCGTCTTCCAGACCGATCTGGTAGACCCGGTTCTCGTAGCTGTTCAGTGCCAGCAGATGCCCGCTCGGCCGCCGGCCCGCATGCTCGACGGCCTCGAGCACGGTATCCGGGTCCAGCCGGTCATAGGGATGGGTACGGGACTCGTCCATGCAGGCATTAGACCACGAATGCCGAAACGGATACGACAAGCCAATAGCGGACGGTGCACATCATCACAGCGGCATTCACGGCCACTTTCGGCAGCCTGATAAACTCACCGACCCGGCAATCCTGGAGATCACGACACCATGCCCACCACCGCCGATCGCAACCCGCCGCTGCTGCAGCTCGGCTTCCGCCCCTTCTTCTCCCTGGCCATGCTCTGGGCGCTGCTGGCGATCCCGGCCTGGGATGCGCATCTGCACGGCCGGCTGCCGGGCCTGCCGGCGCAGGGGGTGCCGGATTTCCTGTGGCACGGCCATGAAATGGTGTTCGGGTACGCCATGGCCGTGGTCACCGGCTTTCTGCTGACCGCCGTGCGCAACTGGACCGGCGTCATGACCCTGCACGGGCCGGCGCTCGGTGCACTCGCGATGCTCTGGATCGGCGCCCGCATCGGCATGGTCGGCGAACTCCTGCCTCCCGCCGTCACAACGGCGCTCGAACTGGCCTTCCTGACGGGGACGACCGCCGCCTTCGCCTGGCCGGTCGTCCGGGTCCGGCAGTGGCGCCAGACCGGCCTGATGTTCAAGCTGCTGCTGATGATCCCGGCAGCCGGACTCTTTCACCTCGGACGGCTGGAAGGCGACGTCGCCTGGATGCGGATGGGCGTGCTCTCCGGACTCTATCTGGTGCTGGCGATCCTGTTCGTGATGGCGCGCCGCGTGATCCCCTACTTCATCGAACGGGGGCTGCCGGAAGCCGCGGGACACGTCCGCAACCGGCGCTGGGTGGACATCGCCAACCTCTGGCTGTTCCTGGCCTTCGCCGTGGTGGCGGTCTTCATGCACCGGCCACGGCTCCTGCTGGTCCTGGGACTCGCGCTCTTCGCGCTCAATGCGCTGCGACTGCACGACTGGCATCACCCGGGCATCTGGCGAAAACCGCTGTTGTGGGGGCT
>JALVEM010000214.1 GCA_027030825.1 Thiohalobacter sp. | reverse complement strand
GACGAGGCCCGCGTACGGCTGGAGACGCTCGAGCAGGAACTGGAATCGCTGCGCGGTGACCTGAGCTCGAGCGAAGCCGAGCGGACCCGGCTGGAGGAATCGCTCGCACAGGCGGAGACGGCCGGGGAAGAGGCCCGCGCGCGCGCCGAGCGCCTGGAGGCCGAGCGTCGCAATCTGAAGGACCTGCTGGCCGATGCCGAGGCCGACCGCACCCGGCTCCAGGAGCGCGGCAAGGCGCTGGAGGAAGAGCTCGAGGCGCTGCGCGAGCGACAGGCGCGCCAGTCGGAGCGTGTCCGTGAGCTGGAGTCCGCCGTGGCCGCTCAGCTCGAGGAACTCTCCGAGACGAAACAGGCGCTCGAGGCGCGCACGACGGAAGCGGCTTCGCTGCGGGAGGAACGCGACGGTCTGAGTGCCGCGCTGGTCGAGGCCAAGGCCGAACTGGGAGAGACTCAGCAGCGGCTGGTCGAGGCCGAAGGCGAGGTCGAGTCGCTTTCGGCCACGCTCGAGGCCACCCGGGCCGTGGGCGAGCAGCAGCAGCGCGAGATGCAGGTGCGGATCGAGGCCCTGGAACGGGAGCTGAAGGCGGCCAGAGAGCACGCGGGGGAACTGGAACAGTCGCTGAAGGCCGAGCGCGAACGCGCCGAGCAGGCGCGCGCGGAACTCGAACCCCTGCGCGAGCGGCTCGAAATCCTGGAACGGCAGCGCGAGCGGCTGGCGGAACTCGAGCAGGCGCTGGACGAGGCCCAGGTGATGAGCGCCATGCTCGAGAAGGAGCGGGACCAGGCACTCGCCAGGCTCGAGACCGAGACCGGGACCCTGCGCGAGGAGCGCGATCGCCTGATCGTGCGGGTGGCCGAACTCGAGGAATCCCTGCAGGGCCTGCGCGAGGACACGCTGCGCGAGCGGGAGGCGGCCGAAGCCACCCAGGCGGCGCTGCAGAAGGAGCTGGAGGTGGTGCGGGCCTCCCTGCAGCGGGCCCGCAAGGGCAAGGGAGACGGCGGCGACGTGGCGGACCGCGAGGCCCTGGAGGCCGAGATCGCCTCCCTGCGCGCCGAGCTGGAACGCAATGCGGCGGCCATGGAGGAGGCGCGGGCGGCCCGCGAGACGCTGGACAACGAGCGGGCGCGTTTCGAATCGGCGTTGCAGCAGATCGAGGCCGGCGCGGCAGCGCGGGAGCAGGCGCTGCTGGCGGAGCTGGAACAGCTGCGCACGGTCACGACGGCCGATCTCGAGGCCATGCAGCAGGAGGTGCAGCGGCTCAGGTCGGCGCTGCGCGAGGCGCGCGCCGCTGCCGCCGACAGCGAGGAAGTGGAGCGCCTGCGCATCCTGCTGACCGAGGCACGAGTCGAGGCCGAGCGCTATCGGCGCGAGTACGAGTCCCTGCGCGAGTCCGCGCTGCTGCCGGGCGAGGATGCTGAACTGATTGCCCAGCTTCGGCAGGAGCTCGAGGCCATCGGCGCTCGTGTCGAGGAAGCCAACCGCAGCCGTGACGCGGCGCTGGAGGAAGTCGCTCGTCTGCGCGCGGAGCTCGAGTCCCGGGCGGCGGCCGCGCAAGGCCCGTCGGAGGGGGACGAGGCGCAGGCAGACGGGAACGAGCGTGGTTCCGGACGCCGGCGCGGTCTGTTCGGGCGCATTCTGGGCCGGAACGAGAACGACTGACCGTCTGCCCGCGGCTGGTCAGCCGGTGTCGAGCGACGAGCTGCCATCGACGTGAATCCGGTATCATGAACGGGAACGGCATTCCCGTTTCATGGACACACCGGCATTGGCACAGGGCATTCCACTCATCCCGCTCGAGGCGCTGGCGCCCGATTCGGCGCGCGGCCTGGAGGTGCGCCTCGGCGACGAGGTCCTGCCGCTCATCCTGGTCCGGCATCGGCAGGGAGTGAGCGCCTTCCGCAACCGTTGTCCCCATGCCGGCACGCCGCTCGACTGGATGCCGGACGCCTTCTTCAATCTCGAAGGCACCCATCTCCAGTGCGCGACGCACGCGGCGCTGTTCGATCCCGTCGATGGCGCCTGCGTCGCCGGCCCCTGCGCGGGCGAGGCGCTGGAGACCTTTCCGGTCGAGATCGACGAGGAAGGGATGGTGCGTCTGATGGTGTCGCGATGAGCGCCGTCATTCGCGCCGATCGCCTGTCCCGGCGCTTCAACGGGCGCTGGGCCGTGCGGGAGCTCAGCTTCGAGGTCGAGGCCGGCCGGCTGTTCGGCCTGCTGGGCGGCAATGGCGCAGGCAAGACCACCACCCTGTCGATGCTGCTGGGCCTGCTCATTCCGACCTCGGGGCGGGTGGAGGTGCTCGGGCACGACATGCAGCGTCATCGCTACCGGGCGCTGGCCCGCATGAATTTTTCCTCGCCCTACGTGGACCTGCCCCATCGCCTGACGGTGGAGCAGAATCTTCGCGTCTATGCCCGGCTCTACGGACTGCGGCATGCCTCCCGAAGAGTGCGGCGGCTGGCGCGCGAGCTCGACATCGAGCCGTTGCTGGCGCGGCGCCACGGCACCCTGTCCTCGGGCCAGAAGACCCGGGTGGCGCTGGCCAAGGCGCTGCTCAACGATCCGGAGGTGCTGCTGCTCGACGAACCCACGGCCTCGCTCGATCCGGACACGGCCGACCGCATCCGCACCCATCTGCTCGACTATCAGCGCCGCACCGGGGCCACGCTGCTGCTGGCCTCGCACAACATGCCGGAAGTGGAGCGCCTCTGCGACGAGGTGCTGATGCTCCGCGAGGGGCGGCTGGTGGATCGCGGGTCGCCGGACGAACTCATCACCCGCTACGGTCGTCGGACCCTGGAGGAGGTGTTCCTGGATATCGCCCGCAACGGCACGGGGGGCACGGCCTGATGCGCGCCGCCGATGCCGGGCCGGCCGCCTCGTTGAGGCGCATGGGGGCCATGGCCCTGCGCTATCTCTACCTGCTGCGCAGCTCGGGGCCGCGGGTGCTGGAGCTTTTCTACTGGCCCACGGTGCAGCTGGTGCTGTGGGGCTTCATCACCCGGTTCTTCGTCCAGCACAGCGACTGGCTCAGCCAGGCCAGCGGGGTGCTGCTGGCCGCCGTCCTGTTGTGGG
>JALVEM010000213.1 GCA_027030825.1 Thiohalobacter sp. | reverse complement strand
CCCTCCTCCGCTGCCCGCTGCGCGGGCGGCGGAGCGGTCGGGATTATTCGGCGCTTCGCGCTGTCACATGAAGACAGCTTGATTTTTCCTGCCACAACGCCATACCAGACGGTATGCATGAAAGACGCGCCGCCCGGGACACTCTCCACGCCGGAAGCGGGATCATACCAAATTACGATCAAGATACGAGTGTCATGACCTGCGCATCCGCGACGAGAGGCAATGCATCGAGTGAGTCGACTATTCAGGCCGCATACAGGGCTGTCGCTAACGTTACTCACAAGGGTCGCCGAACAAGGTAGCCATGCGTTCCCTGACCCTCATCCTGATTACGGTCACGGCAATTCTGCTCGCCGGCTGCGAACGCCCCAAGAGCCACCTCGGGCGCATCAAGGACCGGGGCGAGCTGGTGGTGGCCACGCGCTACGGCCCCACCACCTATTACGAAGGCCCCAGGGGTCCGGTCGGACTGGAGCACGATCTGGTCGAACTCTTTGCCAGGGATCTCGGGGTCAGCGTCCATTACATCGTGCCGGAGAACTTCCACTCCATCATCCCCCTGGTCGTGCGAGGCGAGGTGGATCTCGCCGCTGCCGGTCTGACCATCACGGAAAAGCGCAAGGAGCTGGTCCGGTTCGGCCCGAGCTACCAGGAGATCACGCCACAGCTCGTCTATCGGCGGGGCACGAAGCGTCCGAAATCCCTCGACGATCTCGACGGCATCCTCGAAGTGGTGCAGGACAGCAGCCACGAAGAACATCTCAGGAGGCTCAGGAAACAGCATCCCAACCTCGTCTGGTCGTCCAATCCGGATGCCGATGACGAAGAACTGCTCTATCTCGTCTGGGAAAAGCTCATCGATTACACCATCGCCGATTCGAACGTGCTGGCGGTGAATCAGCGTTTCTATCCGGAACTGCTGTCGGCCTTCGCCATCAGCGATCCCGAACCGCTGGCCTGGGCGTTCCGGCACGGCGAGGACGACAGCCTGTTCTCGGCGGCCAAGGCCTTCTTCTACCGCATACGCAAGGACGGTACGCTGGAGCAGCTGCTGGAACGCTACTACGGACACGTGCAGAAGTTCGACTATGTCGGCACACGCCGCTACCTGCGCCATATCCAGACCCGGCTGCCCAGATACATCGACTACTTCAAGGAGGCCGCAGACATCGAGGGACTGGACTGGCGCCTGCTGGCGGCGGTGGGTTACCAGGAATCGCACTGGAACCCGAAGGCGCGCTCGCCCACGGGCGTGCGCGGCATCATGATGCTGACCCTGGATACCATGCGGCATCTGGGACTCAGCAATCGCCTGGATCCCCGGGAGAGCATCCTTGGGGGCGCGCGCTATCTCGCCATGATGAAACGCAAGATCCCGGAACGCATCCCGGAACCGGACCGGACCTGGCTGGCGCTCGCGGCCTACAACATCGGCTTCGGCCACCTTGAGGATGCCCGCCGCCTCACCCAGATGCTGGGCGGCAATCCGGACCGCTGGGCCGACGTCAAGAAATACCTGCCCCTGCTCAGCCAGAAGAAATGGTACAGGAAACTCAAGCACGGCTACGCGCGCGGTCGTGAGCCGGTCCGCTATGTGGAAAACATCCGCAGTTACTACGACATCCTGGTCTGGCAGACCGAGCGGGCCTTCAGGCCACTGCCGGAGCCGCCGCGCGAGGTCATCACGGAACTCGGAGAGTTTCCCTCTCTTTAGCAGGCCCTTCAATCCCGGCGGCTGCGGAAGAATTCGCGCAGCAATTCGGCCGACTCCGTCTCCAGCACGCCCTGCGTGACCTGAACCCGATGGTTCAGCCAGGGCAGTGCGAGCAATTCCTCGACCGTCCCGCATCCCTGACGCAGATTGTCGCGGGTTGCGAACACCAGCCGCTCGACACGAGCATGCACGAGCGCGCCCGTGCACATCAGACAGGGTTCGAGTGTGACATAGAGCGTGGTGCCCGGCAGACGATAGTTGCCCACACGGCGCGCCCCACCACGCAGGGCAAGGATTTCTGCATGGGCCGTCGGATCCTGCGCCCGGATCGGCTGGTTGAACCCTTCGCCGATCCGTTCGCCGTTGCGCACCAGCACGGCGCCCACCGGCACCTCGCCGGCCTCCGCAGCCTGCTTCGCCAGCCCCAGCGCCTCGAGCATCCAGTGTTCGTCGTCCATCGTAGCGCACCCACACCGCCGATTTTACAGCCCGTTCACTCACTCGTTCGATTCGGACGAGAAGCCCTCGTCATCCCGCACAGCAGGACAATTCCGTCACATCCTTGCGGAAGGTCTGGGCGCACAGCTTGAGCCCCTCGACCATGGTCAGGTAGGGAAACAGTTCGCCGGCGAGCGCCTCGACCGTCATGCGGTTGCGGATGGCGAGTGCCGCGGCCTGAATGATTTCACCGGCCTCCGCCGCCAGCACCTGGGCACCGAGCAGGCGGCCACTGTCCTGCTCCGCCACCAGCTTGATGAAGCCGCGGGTATCGAAATTGGCGAGCGCCCTGGGCACGTTCTCGAGATCCAGCGTGCGCGACTCGGTCGCGATGCCCTGTCCGGCCGCTTCGGCCTCGCTCAGGCCCACGGTGGCCACCGCGGGATCGGTGAAGACCACGGCAGGCATGGCGGAGAGATCCAGCGCGGCATCCCCGCCGGTCATGTTGATGGCCGCCCGGGTGCCGGCTGCCGCGGCGACATACACATACTGGGGCTGATTGGTGCAGTCGCCGGCGGCATAGATGTGTGCCACCGAGGTGCGCATGTGGTCGTCGACCACAATGGCGCCACGGTGATCGGTTTCGACCCCGGCCTTCTCCAGGGCCAGCCCGCCGGTATTGGGCTGCCGGCCGGTGGCCACCAGCAGCCGGTCACAGCGCACCTCGCCGGCCGGCGTGCTCAGCAGGAAATGCCTGCCATCGTGCCGCACGGCCTCTGGCACGGTATTCAGCATCACCCGTGCGCCCTCCTCCTCGAAAACCCGCACCAGTCCGTCGCCCAGGGCCGGATCTTCCCGTGAAAGAAACCGGCTGCGGGCCAGCACCGTGACTCTCGCGCCCAGGCGCAACCAGGCCTGGGCCAGTTCCAGCGCCACGAC
>JALVEM010000212.1 GCA_027030825.1 Thiohalobacter sp. | reverse complement strand
CGGCGGCCGTGATCCGGTAGGGCGCGGTGCTGTCCGGCATGACAGTAGGTGCGCGCTGCTGCCATAGCGCCCCGATGGACTGCCTTCTCGAACGTTCACGCGAACCCTGCCGACGTGTTTCCGCATGGATCACGCGCACCGAACGCCGTCCGCCCGGCAACTCGAACACCAGCACCCATTCGCGGCGTTGCCAGGGGCTCTCGGGCGGCAGCCGGGCCGGCAGCCTGAACTGGAACGGGATATGGCAGCTCTCGCCTCGCCTCCTGGGAGTGACTTCCTGGCTGGCCGACCAGAGGGCGTGTTCCAGCAGGTTCTGTTGGCCACTGCGCCAGTGGAAGACATGGACCTCCTGCAGCACCAGATGCACCCGCGCCGGCTCGGTCGATGGGCAGATGCTTCGGATCACGAATTCGCCGCTCACCAGGCCATTCGGGGCGGGATCGGCGCTGGAGAGGACGAGCCGCTCGGGATGTCGGACCGAGCGCCACAAGGTGGCGACGGCGTAGCCGACCAGTGCCAGGCCGACCAGGGGAAAGATGCCCAGGATCCAGAGCCCGGGATTCCTGAACAGCACCTGGTCGAGCCGGGCGAGGTTGTCCACCACGAAGGGAACGAAGAGCAGCAGGAAAAGCATGCCCGAGACGAACGCCAGCCCGGGCGGCAGGCCCTGGCGATGGGTGATGTCCGCGCCCGGGCCCGGCAGTCCCTGACGAAAGCGGGACCAGCGGATCACCAGGACCACGAAGGCGACGATCGTCAGGGCGAGCAGGGCCAGATAACCCGCCAGCAGCGGCCCCCGGTGGGCCTGGATGAAGGCATGAAGTTCGAGCAGCATGGTTCCCGTCGATGTGATGACAGTCGGAGATCCGGGAACCAAGATTCATGCCGATCAGGCATCGGTGTGACAGATCGAAGGATCGGAAAGACGAAGGCCCTGCCGGGCATGTCCCGGCAGGGCCTCGGAGTTCGAGGATTGAAATCTGGCTCCCCGGGACGGGCTCGAACCGCCGACCCGCTGGTTAACAGCCAGCTGCTCTACCGACTGAGCTACCGGGGAATCGAGGGCGCCATCTTACTGATCGGGCCGATACCGGTCAACCGGGGAGCACCCGCCGGATGCGGTCGATCGCCTCCTGCAGGACGTCGAGCGAGGTGGCAAAGGACAAGCGCATGTGGCCGGGCGCGCCGAAGGCCGAGCCGGGCACGAGCGCCACGTTGGCCTCCTCGATCAGCGTCTCGGCCAGCGCCACGTCGTCGTCCACCCCGGGCAGGGCTTCGATGACGGCATGGAAGGAGGGGAAGGCGTAGAAGGTGCCGTCGCCGGGCAGGCAATCGACGCCGGGCAGCGCGTTCAGGGCCGCCACCAGCCAGTCGTGGCGTTCGCGAAAGGCGCGAACCATGTCGCGCACGCACTGCTGGTCGCCCTCCAGGGCGGCCGTGGCTGCGGCCTGGGAGATGGAGGCCGGGTTGGAGGTGCTCTGCGACTGGATCTTCTTCATGGCCGCGATCAGCCAGGCCGGGCCGCCGGCGTAGCCGATGCGCCAGCCGGTCATGGCATAGGCCTTGGAAACGCCGTTCAGCACGATGGTGCGGTCGCGCAGGTCGGGGCAGACATTGAGGATGTTGCGGAAGGGCGCCTCCGACCAGCGGATGTGCTCGTACATGTCGTCGGTGGCGATCATGACCCGCGGGTGGCGGCGCAGCACCTCGCCGAGCGCCGCCAGTTCGTCCTCGCCGTAGGCCATGCCGGTAGGGTTCGACGGGCTGTTGATGACGAACAGCCGGGTGCGCTCGGTGATGGCGGCCTCGAGCTGCTCGGGGGTGATCCGGAACTGCTGATCACGCCCTGCCGCGACGATGACCGGCCTGCCGTCGGCCAGCAGCACCATGTCGGGATAGGAAACCCAGTAGGGCGCCGGGATGACGACCTCGTCGCCGGGATCGAGCAGGGCTTGGGCCAGGTTGTAGAAGCTCTGCTTGCCGCCGCAGGAGACCAGGATCTCGTCCGGGGTGTATTCGAGGTCGTTCTCGCGCCGGAACTTGCCGATCACCGCCTGCTTGAGTTCCGGAGTGCCGTCGACCGGCGTGTATTTCGTCTGGCCCGCGCGGATGGCGGCAATGGCCGCTTCCTTGATGTGCTCCGGGGTGTCGAAATCGGGTTCGCCGGCCCCCAGGCCGATGATGTCGCGGCCTGCGGCGCGCAGCGCGGCGGCGCGGGCGGTCACGGCCAGGGTGGGGGAGGGCCGCACCCGGCCCACGCGCTCGGAAAGCCTTGGTTGGGATGTCAATGTCCTGATCCTGTGCGGGGTTGAGGTTCCTGGAAACGAAACCATGTAATAATACGCGAAGCCCCTGTCACGAAGCACCCCTCGAGCGATCCGACATCCGTCATGACCGAACGATTCCGCCTGGCCACCGACATGGCGCCCGCGGGCGATCAGCCCGAGGCCATCCGCGCCCTCGTGGAGGGCCTGCAGGACGGCCTCTCGCACCAGACCCTGCTGGGCGTGACCGGCAGCGGCAAGACCTTCACCATCGCCAACGTGGTGGCCGCCGTGCAGCGCCCCACGCTGGTGCTGGCGCCCAACAAGACCCTGGCGGCCCAGCTCTACGGCGAGTTCAAGGCCTTCTTTCCGGACAACGCGGTGGAGTATTTCGTCTCCTACTACGACTACTACCAGCCCGAGGCCTATGTGCCTGCGTCCGACACCTATATCGAGAAGGACGCCTCGGTGAACGAGCACATCGAGCAGATGCGCCTGTCGGCCACCAAGGCCCTGCTGGAGCGCCACGACACCCTCATCGTGGCCACCGTCTCCTCCATCTACGGCCTGGGCGATCCCCGTGCCTACCTCAGCATGGTGCTGCACCTGGACCGCGGCGACCGCATCGATGCCCGCGCACTGCTGCGGCGGCTGACCGAGCTCCAGTACACGCGCAACGACGTGGAGCTGGCCCGTGGCACCTTCCGCTCCCGCGGCGAGGTGATCGACGTCTATCCCGCCGAGTCGGAGCGCGACGCCATCCGCATCGAGCTGTTCGACGACGAGATCGAGCGCATCAGCTTCTTCGATCCCTTGACCGGCGTGGTCGAGCG
>JALVEM010000211.1 GCA_027030825.1 Thiohalobacter sp. | reverse complement strand
CTGGAGCCATCTGACGGAAAGCCTGCCGCCCCTGTTGCTGAAAGGCGCCATTGCCCTGTGCCTGTTCGGGACCGCCCTCTTCGGCCTGCTGCGCTGGGCCCTCGAGGATGTGGAGAAAAAGGACCTGCCGGAACTCGGCCATCGTTGGCTGCGGCTGGCCAGAGCAGGATGGCCCGTGGTCCTGACGGGTGATGCGCTGATCGCGGGCTTTCTGGTCTGGCAGTTCCACAATTACGGAACGGCCTGGATCGATGCCGACCACCTGATCGACAATATCATGCGCGGCTTCATCGGCATGTTCGTCTGGCTGGGCACGGCCGCATTGATCCTGACCGTCGTCGGACTGGTTCGCAGGCGATCACGCCGGTACTGAGGCCTGGTCCGACACGAAGCTCAGGAACCGGCGACCTGGCTGACCGGACCGAAGCGCTGTTCGAGATACTTGACGAAACCCTCTGATAATTCAGGATGTTTCATGGCGTATTCGACCGTTGCCATGAGATAGCCCATCTTGCTGCCGCAATCGTACCGGGTACCGTCGAACCGGTATGCCATCACCTGCTCCTCGGCCAGAAGCGCTGCGATGGCGTCGGTGAGCTGGATCTCGCCACCGGCCCCGCGCGGCGTGTTGCGCAGATGGTGGAAGATGCGCGGCGTGAGAATGTAGCGGCCGACCACGGCCAGGTTGGAGGGGGCTTCCTTGGGCCTGGGTTTCTCGACGATGCGGCTGATCCGGCTCAGCCGGTCGGTGATGGGATCGGCCTTGACCACGCCGTACTTGTCCGTCTCCTGACGCGGCACCTCCTCGACGCCGAGCAGGCTGCAGCGGTTGTATTCGAACTCGCGCACCATCTGGCTGAGGCAGCCCGTGCCGTTCCCGTCGATGAGATCGTCGGCCAGGATCACGGCGAAGGGCTCGTCGCCGATGACGGGCTCGGCACACAGCACGGCATGCCCGAGCCCCAGCGCCTCGGGCTGGCGCACGTAGACGCAGGAGACGTTGTCCGGCTTGACACCGCGCACGATCTCCAGCAGCTCGTCCTTGCCGCGGGCCTTGAGCTCGCATTCCAGCTCGTAGTTCTTGTCGAAATGATCCTCGATCGCCCGCTTGCTCATGCTGGTGACGAACACCAGTTCCTCGATCCCCGCGGCGATCGCCTCCTCGGCTGCGTACTGGATGAGCGGCTTGTCGACGATCGGCAGCATTTCCTTGGGATTGGCCTTGGTGGCCGGGAGAAAGCGGGTACCCATGCCCGCGACGGGAAAGACGGCTTTCTTGACCTTGACCTTCATGAGGATGTTCTCCGTTATCGATCCATTATTGATGGTTATAGTGTTTCAGCACAGTCGCTTCATGTTGGCACGAGAACCGGGTGACAGGCAAGGGCGACCTGCTCAGCCGGATACGGGCGACTTCCCTGCCGCCGCTTCCACCGCGCTCCCGCCCGCCTCGGGTCGGGTCTCCACGTGTCCGAGTTCCGGCACCAGCTCGGCGAGCAGTCGACGCAGCCGGGTCTCGTCGAAGGCGTTGCAGGCCTCTTCGATCGCCTCGAACAGTTCGTCCAGCCGTTCCAGGTCGAGCTGCCGGTGCCGCGCCAGCAGGATCTTCTCGTGGGCAGTGGGGGCCAGCTGTTCACGATCGTGGAACAGCTCCTCGAACAGCTTCTCTCCCGGCCTGATGCCGGTGTAGACGATGTCGATGTCCTTGCCCGGCTCGAGCCCGGCCAGTCGGATCATCTGCTCGGCGAGCCAGGTGATCTTCACCGGTTCACCCATGTCGAGCACGAAGATCTCGCCGCCGGCGCCCATCACACCCGCCTGGAGGATGAGCTGGCAGGCCTCGGGAATGGTCATGAAGTAGCGGGTCATGCGGGGGTCGGTCACGGTCACCGGACCGCCCTTCTCGATCTGCTCGCGGAACAGGGGCACCACGCTGCCGGCCGATCCGAGCACGTTGCCGAATCGGACGGTGATGAAGCGGGTCGCGGATGTCAGCGCCCGGGACTGGCAGACGATCTCCGCGGCACGCTTGGTGGCCCCCATGACATTGGTGGGATTGACCGCCTTGTCCGTGGACACCAGAACGAAGGTGTGCACGCCGTGCCGCGCCGCGGCCTCGGTCACCCGCAGAGTGCCCAGGACATTGTTGCGCATGGCCTCGCGCACCTGGTGTTCCAGCATGGGCACATGCTTGTAGGCCGCCGCATGCAGCACCATCTGCGGCGAGAATCGTTCGAAGACGCTGTCGACGGCCACACTGTCCGTGACATCGCCCAGCACGCAGTCGATGGCGAGCCCGGGGAATGCCCTGCGCAGTTCCATCTCGATCCGGTAGAGATTGAATTCACTGATCTCGAACACCACCAGTCGCGAGGGCCCGAGCCGGGCGATCTGGCGGCAGAGTTCGGAGCCGATGGAACCGCCGCCGCCCGTGACCAGCACGCAACGCCCCGTGACGCCGCGCCGAATGGCCTCGTGATCCAGCCGCACCGGATCGCGGCCCAGCAGGTCGTCGATGGAGACCTCGCGCAGCGCCTGGACGCTGACCCGGCCGGCGACCAGATCGGCCATGCGCGGCAGCATGCGGAAATCGACGCCGGCCTGTTCGCACAGCTCGACCACGCGGCGGATGTCTTTCGAGGCGGCCGAAGGAATGGCGATGATGACCAGATCCACGGCATGACGCGCCACCAGTTCCGGCAATGCTTCCGTCGTGCCGACCACCCGCACGCCGTGGATCTCGATGCCCTGCTTGTGGAGATCGTCGTCCACGATGCCGACCGGATCCAGTCCCTGTTCCCGATCGCGGAGAATGTCGCGAACCAGCATCTCGCCGGCGCGACCGGCGCCGACGATCAGGGTGCGGCGGCCGTCGACCAGATACAGCTTGCGATCCTTGAACCAGCGATACAGGAAGCGGGGCGTGCCGAGCAGCAGAACCAGCAGCAGGGGATAGATCAGAAAGACCGACCGGGGAACGCCTTCCAGACGATTGAAGAGGAAACTCGCGATGAGGATCGCCAGGGTGCCGCTGACCACGGCCTTGAGGATGCGCAGCAGATCGGGGACGGAGGCGAACCGCCACAGGCCGCGATAGAGACCGAAG
>JALVEM010000210.1 GCA_027030825.1 Thiohalobacter sp. | reverse complement strand
CAGGCGCATACCGGATTTCGTGACTGGCGATTTCTCTGGACGGGGATCTGATCGATGAAGCGCGGCTGTCGTTGCCTGTGGCTGCTCTGGGGCATGTTCATCGCCTTCGGCGTAGCGATAGCCTCCGAACTGCCGGCACCTCCCGGGATGCCGGCCACGGCCGAACAGCCATCGACACCGACGGGAGCGACAGCACCGGCAGGATCCGATGCGTCCCTGGTCGCCACGCTGCCGACCGGGTCGCCGGCACCGACACCCTCACCCTGGCCGCTGATCGCCCTCGCCGGACTGCTCCTCTTCATCGTGCTGGTCATCCATCTCCTGCGTCTGCGCCGCCGCCGACCGTTTCAGTGAGGCGATCGCGCGGATGCGCGCCTCCCGGAGCCGTTCGCGGATGGCCTCGCCCTGCAGGCCGGCGCGGGCGAACTCGCCTCCCCGGATGCGGGCCGCCTCGGCATAGGCGCGCCGCAGCCAGTCTCCCTGTGGCCAGGGGTCCCGTTCATGGCCCTTGCGGCCCCGGGCGTCGGCCTCGCAGGCGATCAGGAAACCCTCGAGCAGTTCCGGTCTGCGCCAGGCATCGAGGCGATCGAACAGGTCGACGATCGTCGCCGGGCGCAGTTCCAGGGCCCGATGGGCGAGGCCGTGCCAGCGCACCACACGTTCGGCGAGCTCGCGCCAGGCATTGGGAATTCGCAGGCGCTCGCACATTCCGTGCAGCAGGGCGACGCCGCGTTCCTCGTGGCCGATGTGGCGGGGCAGCAGCTCCGCCGGGGTTTCGCCCTTGCCCAGATCGTGGACCAGGGCCGCGAAGCGGATCCGGGTGTCCTGAGTCAGCCGTGCAGCCTGATCGACCACCATCAGGCAATGGATCCCGGTGTCGACTTCCGGGTGGTGATGGGCAGGCTGGGGGACGCCGAACAGGGCCTCGAGCTCGGGAAACAGGCGGGCCAGCGCCCCCACCTTGTGCAGGATCTCGAAGTATTTCGACGGGGTGTCCTCGGCCAGGGCCTTCTCGGTTTCCTTCCAGACCCGCTCGGGCGTGAGGTAGTCCACCTCACCCTCCCGCACCATCTTCTTCATGAGGGCGTAGGTGCCGTGACTGACCCGGAAGCCCCATTTGGCGAAACGGGCGGCGAAACGAGCCACCCGCAGAATGCGCAGCGGATCCTCGGCGAAGGCGGGGGAGACATGGCGCAGCAGCCCCTGTTCGAGATCCTCGCGGCCGCCGTAGGGGTCGATGAGTTCGCCCTCGGGCGTCATGGCCATGGCATTGATGGTGAGATCGCGGCGGCGGAGATCGTCTTCCAGCGTGACGTCGGGCCCGGTATGGAAGGTGAACCCCCCGTAGCCGTGCCCGCTCTTGCGTTCGGTGCGGGCGAGCGCGTATTCCTCGCCGGTCTCCGGGTGGATGAAGACCGGGAAATCCTTGCCCACCGGCCGGAAACCCAGCCGGATCATCTCTTCCGGTGTGGCGCCCACGACCACCCAGTCCCTTTCCTCGACGGGCAGGCCGAGCAGCTGGTCGCGCACGGCGCCGCCGACGAGATAGGTCTCCATCAGTGGTGCAGTCGGCTGGCCCGCCAGGTGGCGAGCAGGGCCTGGCGCCGCCTCGGACCCAGATAGTGCGGCAGCACGGCCTCCAGCGCCGTGGGCGCGATCCCGAGCGCCGGCAGGCAGTTCTCGCGGCAGATCGAGGGATGCTGCAGCGAATGGTAGTTGTCCATCGTGAACGGCTGCCCGGGGACGTGCTGCAGGAGACGCGCCTGGAAGCGCGAGAGGGCATCGGACAGGCCGAGGATCCGGCGCCGCAGCCCGGCGGTCGTCGCGATGATCTCCACCAGTTCCCGCAGACGGTATTCGCGCGGCCCGCAGAGTTCGCAGCGCCTGCCGGTGGTGGCCTCGTCCTCCAGGGCGGCGACGAAGGCGTCGACCACGTCTTCCACGTAGACCGGGGCCATGCGCGCTTCCGGGCAGGCGAGGGGAAAGATACCGGGAGCGAGCCGGAGCAGGCCGGCGAAGCGGTTGGTGAAGCTGTCGTCGGGGCCGAAGATGACCGAGGGCCGGAAACTGGTGACCTTGAGTCCGTCCTCGATGGCGGCGTGCACCAGGGCCTCGCCTTCGCCCTTGGTGCGCAGATAGAGGCTGTGCGGCTCCCCGGGATCGGCGTTGAGGGCGCTCATGTGCAGCAGGCGCGCGGGGCCGTCGGCCCGCATGGCCTCGACCAGCTTGCGCGGGAGTTCCACGTGCGCCTCGCGGAAACCCTCGGGGGTGGCATTGAGCACGCCGACGAGATTGACCACGGCCGAGCAGCCGCTCACCAGGCGACGCAGCGTGTCCGGGTCGTGGACGTTGGCGGGAATCAGGGTGATCGCCGGGTCGACCCGCAGCTCGGGGTGGCGGTGAGGACGGCGACTCGGGATGCGCACCCGGTAGCCGAGGCGGCCGAGCCGGTGGGCGAGGTGCCGACCGACGAAACCGCTGCCGCCAAGGATGCAGACAGTGCCTTTCTCCATGGATCCGAACCTTTGCTGGATGCCGGTATGGTCTCCGAGGAGTCTGGCGAATGCAATGGCTGCGGGTCAACCCGGTCGGCCAGCCGTTCCTCGCCGAGGCCCAGCCGCCAGGCGATCCGGATCGGCCGCAGGCCCAGGCGATGGCGATAGACCGTGGCGAAGGCCAGCACGGCGCGGACATAGCCCCGCGTCTCCGCAAAGGCCAGGGTGTCCACCAGCAGTCTGGGATCGACCTCTTCACCCCGTTCGCGCAGCCATTCGCGCACCCGTTGCGGCCCTGCGTTGTAGGCGGCCGAGGCCAGGGCCTGATTGCCGAATTCGTCGAGCAGGCGGCGCAGATAGCTGGTGCCCAGGTGCACGTTCTCGCGCGGTTTGAGCAGGGTGCGCCGCGAGGGCAGGCTGCGCCTGAGCTGGCGCGCCAGTTGTCGCCCGGTGGCGGGCATCAGCTGCATGAGGCCGAGTGCCCCGGCGCTGGAGCGGGCGTCGTTCATGAAGGCGCTCTCCTGGCGCATGATGCCGTAGATCCAGGTCGGATCGAGCCCGGTGCGGCGGGCATGTCTTTCCACCAGCGAGCGATGGGGCAGGGGGAAGCGGATCTCGAGGTCGTCGGTGTGTCCGGACCGGGCGGCGGCATGGATGGCGCGGTCGTGCCATCCCAGCCGGTGGGCCAGCACCGCGGCGAGCTGGAGTTCCCGGGGGGCGAGCGGCCCGGTGCCCGCCGTCCAGGCCCGGCGCGCCTCCTCCGTCCAGCCGATCAGGTAGAGGTCGCGCGCCGCCACCAGCAGGGGGTGGTCGGCCAGCAGCCCGGCCAGCGCCGTGTCCGTGGCCGGAATCGGCCGATGATTGAACCGGAAGGGTTGCCCGAGGGTCTCGGCGGCCAGAAAGCCGTGATAGTTGCGCTCCTGCGCCAGTCGTTCCAGCAGCGGGCGGGCGAGTGCCTCGCGGCCCAGCGCCATGAGGGCGCGGGCGCGCCAGTAGGTCCATTCCGGCTGCCCGCGCAGGGGCTCGGGCAGCGACTCGACGGCCTCGAGCACGTCCTGCCAGTCCTCGCGGACAAGCGCATTGCGGACCCGCCATTCGTTCTGGGCACGGGTCCGCAGATCGGCAGGGATCTCGCCCAGCCAGTCGAAGGCGGCAGGCAGGCCTTCACGGGCGGCGCGCAGGGCCACCTGGCCGAGGGTTCCGAAATACTCCGATTCCGGAAAGGCATGCATCAGCGCCGACTGGACCAGATAGCGATGTGCCTTGAGCGGATCCTTCCGGGCCAGACGACGCACGGCATGCAGCGAGAGCCGGCGCGAGAGCGGCGTGTCCTTGCGGATCCAGTCCGACTGGAGGGCCCGTTCGGGGCGGCGATGGGCGAGCACCCAGCGTGAGACCCAGGGGCGCTGGCCGGCCGGCAGTCGCTTGCCGAGCCAGCGCGCGAGCGTGATCCGTCCGCGGTCCATGGCCTTGCCGATCCTTTCCCAGAGCAGCGTCGGGGTGATGCGCCCCGAGGCATAGAGGCGCTCGAAGACCGGATCGCAGGCATCCGGCTGCGAGTGGCCGACGTTCCAGAGCCGGATCGCGGTCTCGTACCAGTCCTCGCCGAGCCGGCCGGTCGCCATGCGGGCGTGCAGCCAGTGGCAACGCAGGCTCACGCTGCCCGTGTCCACGTAGTGGCGCAGATAGCGCCGCCACTGGCCCCGTCGGGCGAGATGGCGCAGCACCCGACGGCGGAACCGCTTCCCGGGCGGCGTCTCCCCGGCGCGTGCGAGGAAGGCATGGATCTCGGCGTCGGAGAGCGAGGCGAGCCGGCGGGTCAGCGCCTTTTCTTCCAGCCACAGGGCCAGGGGGTGGCCGTGGAGGCGCAGTGTCTCGAGCCGTTTCCGGTAGCGTCCGGGCCGTTGGCCGCGCAACGCCTCGACGCCTTCGAGAAAGGCGCGGCGCAATTCCGGCGCGCCGGTCACCGGGTCGGTCGTGGGGGCCGTGCAGGCAAGGGCCGGCATGCACCACAGCAGAAGGAGCAGCAGCCGGCGGGCGATCGGAATCATCGGTGGTACGCTACGGTCTGAAAATGCGTTTGGCAACCGTGCCGGAAAACCGGCGTCTCAATGGAGCAGACAGGTGATTGCAGGATGGATGCCACGGTCCTGCTGATCCCGGCCGGGCTGGCCGCAGGGCTCGTGGCCGGCCTGTTCGGTGTCGGTGGCGGCCTGGTCTTCGTGCCGGCCCTGTACGCCCTCTACGAGCTCACCGGGGCCTGGGGCGATGCGCGCATGCACATGGCGCTCGGCACCTCGCTGGCCGCCATCGTGCTCACCGGGGTCGCTTCGCTGCGCGCGCATCATCGACTGCGGACGATCGAATGGGGGCTGGTGATCCGGCTGGGCAGCGGTCTGGCGGTCGGCGCCTTTCTCGGTGCAGGGCTCGCGGCTCGTCTCGAGGCCGACTGGCTGCGCCGGTTCTTCGGTCTGTTCGAATGTCTGGTGGCGGCGCAGATGTTCTTCGGCCCTCGCTTCAGCGCCTCCGGGAGAGAAGGGCATGGCTGGATATTCTGGTCGCTGGCCGGGTTGCTCATCGGCGGTGTTTCCGCGCTGCTGGGCATCGGCGGCGGTACGCTGACCGTGCCCCTGCTGGTCTGGTCGCGGATTCCGATGGAGCGGGCGGTCGGCACCTCGGCGGCCTGTGGCGTGCCCATCGCCGTGGCGGGGGCGGCAGGCTACCTGATCCGTGGGCAGGCGCAGACGGGCGGCACGGGGTTTGTCGATCCGGTTGCAGTGCTGGCGCTCGGGCTGGGCGGCGTGCTGTTCGCGCCGCTCGGCGCGCGTCTGGCCGTGCGCCTGCCGCGCGAGCGCCTGCGGCGCCTGTTCGCGCTCTTTCTTCTGTTCGTGGGCCTGCGCATGGTGCTGGACTGAGGGCTGTCGAAATGTCTTACATGCACGGGTCACGCTTCTGCCCTCGACGCGATGAATAAAGGCGTGAAAAAACATGGACATAAGGGGAGTCAAAGGCAGAGGGTGTCGGTATTGTTTGCATTCATGATTGGCGGGTGACGCAACCTGTTGAATCTAAAGCAATTATTGTTCTGGCATCATTTCTGCTTATCGCCGCTGGACTTCAATGATGGCAATCGACCTCACGGGGGAAGAACAATGCAGACAAGCAGAAAGATACTGGCCTTTCTGGTCGCGGGTTTCATTGGTCTCGGCAGCCAGGCCTCTCTGGCCGACTATTCGAGCTACGCAGGCTTCGGGCCCGGCGGCGATTACCAGGTCGAGGACTATTCGGGGGGGTATGTGGGCGTTGCGCCCGGCACCTCCCCCGATTATGCAGGGTACGCCGATGCCGGCAGCGGCCGGGAAGGCGGCTGGGTGCGCGCGGTGCGGCCCGGGAATGCCGGCGAGAGCGTCTATGTCGAGAGCATGAGCGGGGTCGAGCAGCTGCGTCGGATCGTCGCCGCGCCGGGATCCGGACTGAGCGCAGGCGATCCGGTCACGCTCGCGCTGCAGGTGCGCATGGACGGCAACATCGGCTGGTCCACGCTGCAGACGCCGCAGGGCAATGTGGCGGGCTCTTTCGATGTCTACATGTACATGAACATCACCCGCAATCCCGCCGCGCCGTCCGGCAGCTGCGAATCGGGCTTCTGCCTCAAGCCCGATGGTGGCATGGGCGACTGGCTCGCCGGGTTTTCCGCCGAGGTCTACAAGGATTTCACCGTCGACGCGAATCAGAACATCGATTTCTACGAGAACTACGGCTACTGGGCCTTCTATGATTCGTTCGAGAACGAAACCACGGGCGATCTCGGTGATCCGACCAGCCTGGCCGATGTCATCGACACCGGCGACCTGTGGTTCACCTTCGAAGCCAGTGTGGGCGATCTGGTCATGCTCGAGAGTTTCTTCGACCTCTCCGCGGCATTGCGCGCCGACGGGAACGGCACCCCCTGGTTCGCCCTTGAAGGCGACTTCCTGAACACGGCGAGCTTTGCGCTCGTGCCCGTCACAGGCGGCGTGAGCGTGGCGCCCGTGCCGATTCCGGCCGCTGCCTGGCTGTTCGCCTCCGGCCTGCTCGGGTTTGTCGGTGTGGCAGGTCGCCGAAAGCGGGAATGAACCGGGGTTGCGGTCTCCTCCGCCCGCGGTCGACTGCGGCGCCTGAGTGCACTGTTTCGCTGATGCCGGGTTGAATGTGAATGGGGCTCGTCGGTTCTTCTGACAGAAACCGGCCATATTGATCCTGTGCCATGGCAGGGCGAAATAACCATGAAAAACAGGCAGGTCGGGATGTGTCTCGCAAAAGGGGATTGTCAGACTTTTTTACGCATCATCCGGGAATCATCGCAACCGATTGAAAACCAACGAGTACGGACGTTGGCTTGTTTCCTGCAACAGAATCGCGCTCCTAGCCAGGAAACCTGAACGAGGTGAGAGAATGCAAACAAGCAGAAAGACACTCGCATGGCTGGTTGGAGGAGCGCTTGGTTTTGGCTGTCAGGCTGCCTTCGCCGACTATTCAAGCTATCAAGGCATGGGCCCCAACGGTGATTCCCCCTTCCTCGAGGACTATTCGGGTGGTCAGGTAGGTGTGATGCAGGGGCAATCCCCCGATTATGCCGGCTACGCCGACGCCAGTGGAGGATCGGCCGGGGGTTGGATATATGTGGTTCGACCGGATGCTCCAGACAGCGGCACCTATGTCGAGAGCGCAAGCGAGATGGAGCAGCTGCGGCGTATCGTGGCTGCGCCAGGCTCCGGCCTGAGTGCGGGCGACACCGTTACGCTTTCATTGGATGTGCGTGTGGATGGAAGTTTCGACTGGTTCGTCGTCGATACTCCCTCCGGTGATGTCGAGGGTGGCATCGATGTCTACGCCTACATGAACATCCAGCGTGAGCAAGGGGATGGTGTGGGCGAATGGCTGGGCGGCTTCGATGCATGGGTCGGCAAGTCGTTTCGGGCGGATGCAGCGACCCAGACCGTCACCCCCTTTGGGGAGTTCGAGGGTGCTTACGGGCTGGGAAGCTGGAGCTTTGAAGATGCGCAGGGCAACAGCATCGGCGATGCTCTGGGCAATCCGTCGGGCTTGTCCGATATCATCGATACCGGCGATCTCTCGTTCAACTTCGAAGCCAGGGTGGGCGACGTCATCATGCTCAATGGCTTCCTTGCCGTCACCGGGGCATTGTTCAGCGACAGTACGAGCAATGGAACGGCCTGGTTTGCCATGGAGGGGGATTTTCTGAATACCTTCAGTTTCGGGATCTCGCCCGTCACCAGTGGCGTGAATGTGGCGCCCGTGCCGGTTCCGGCCGCTGCCTGGCTGTTCGCCTCCGGCCTGCTCGGGTTTGTCGGTGTGGCGCGTCGGGGGAAGTGAGGGTTCAGAATCCAGAATCCAGAATCCAGAATCCAGAATCCAGAATTCAGAATTCAGAAGCTGGAAGCTGGAAGCTGGAAGCAAGAAGCCTGCGCAGCGCCCACCCTCAGTCATCCCGGAAGCCCGCGCAGCGGGCTATCCGGGATCCACTTCCGGTCATTCCGGACGGCGCGTAGCGCCGATCCGGAATCCAGGAAAATTCCAGCCACATCGGCAGGATCGGCGTGGTTTCCGGATTCCGGCTCGCGCTCGCTACGCTCGCTTGGCCGGAATGACCGTGGAGAAAAAACTGCTCGCTCGGGACGACGTCGAGTCACAAGCCACGAAAATCCACTGCGTGCTCTGCGCCTCCGCGACCTCTGCGTTGAGAATCGGAAAGGCCGAAATAATCCCTTCTAGTGGATTTCGTGGGGTTCGTGGCTGTTCTCACTAGCCGCCGGTCATGGACATGAACCGGATCACCTGTTCGGGTTTCTCGCGGAATTCGTGCCGTTCCGGCTTCAGCGCCACGGCCTCGCGGATGGCTGCTTCCAGTTCGGCGTCGCTGCAGCCGGCGCGCAGCAGGGGGCGCAACGGATAGCTGTGTTCCTGGCCGAGGCACAGGAAGAGGGTGCCGTCGGCGGACAGCCGGACGCGGTTGCAGGACTCGCAGAAGTGCCGGGAAATGGGCGTGATGAAGCCGATGCGCAGATCCGTGCCGGCCACCTGCACGTAGCGCGCCGGCCCGCCCCCCGGCATCATGCCGGGCAGCAGTTCGAAACGGCGGGCGAGGCGGTTGCGGATCT
The DNA here is from genome assembly GCA_027030825.1 of Thiohalobacter sp. Lineage (GTDB taxonomy): Bacteria > Pseudomonadota > Gammaproteobacteria > Thiohalobacterales > Thiohalobacteraceae > J048. The sequence goes on along the minus strand of JALVEM010000210.1, from coordinate 2,553 downwards.
CGTCGAGATCGACATAACGATCACTCGCATCACGGCCCGTCTCCCCCATGGGCATGGTTTCGATGAAGCGCAGGGTGAAGCCATGCTCGATGCAGAAGTCGACCATGTCGCCGACCTCGTCGTCGTTGATGCCGCGCATGACCACCATGTTGATCTTGATCGGCGTGAAGCCGGCATCCCTGGCGGCCATGAGGCCATCGAGCACCTTTTCGAGCCGCCCGCCCGTGATCTCCCGGAAACGCTCCGGTCGCAGGGTGTCCAGGCTCACGTTGATGCGTGATATTCCCGCCTCGCGCAGGGTGCGGGCGTGGCGGGCGAGCCGGGTGGCGTTGGTGGAAAGCGACAGGTCGTCGATGCCGGGAAGCCGCGCCAGCCGGGCAGCCAGGTCGGGGAGGCCGCGGCGCACCAGCGGTTCACCGCCGGTCAGCCGCACCCGGTGCGTGCCCAGCCGTGCGAAGGCGGCCACCACCCGTTCGATCTCGTCGAAGTCCAGCCAGTGGTCCGGGATCTCGAAATCCCGAAAACCTTTCGGCAGGCAATAGAAGCAGCGCAGATCGCAACGGTCGGTCACCGACAGGCGCAGGTACTCGATCTTACGGCCCAACCGGTCTGTGAGTGGTTCCTTCATGCCGCCTTCTTTCCAGACCCGGTCTGCTGAGCATAACCAGGTTCCAGACGTTGCCTTTGATCCGGGTCAATTCCGGGTACGTGTGCTCCTGGATTATGGCTGGTGGCGTGCCGGAGGTCCATGGGCGCGGCACCCCTGGCCGGTGTGTGGCATTTGTCGGTCCGGTGCGGCAAATGCCACACTCGAACCGGATTTCGAATCTCATAACAATTTGAAAAACAAGTATTTTAATGTTGGCCCTTATTTTGCTGGACGGCTGCGGCCGGACCCCAAGAGAGGAATCCCCCTGTGGCCGTTGCGTCTTTGCGCCTGGATGAAAAGGCCATCTTTGCCGGTGCGCTGGCCGTCTCGCTGGCACTGCACCTGTCCGTGTACGGACGCTGGGCGGATTTCCTCGAGCGGCCGGGCACGATCGCAGCGACACTCGGCCCCAAGGTTTTCGACGTGCGCTGGCTGCCGTCGCCACGGCCGCAACCGGTGCCCGCGGCGCGGCCTGCACCCGCACCGTCGAAGGCGCCGCAGGTCCGGCCGCAGCGCCGGACGGCACGGCAGCAGGTGGCGCCGTCGAGGCCGAAACCACCTCTTGAACCGGCGCCGTCTCCGAGGCCGGAACCGCGACCGGAGCCGAAACCGGTGCCGCCGATGAGGCCGGAACCGCCGCCGGAGCCGAGGCCGTTGCCGCAGGAAGCGCCGCGGCCGCCGTCGACCGGTTTTTCGGCGCCATCGCCGCCCGGCCCGGTGCACCTCCCGGCCGAGAGCCGGGCGGCGGTGGCGGTCACCGAAAAGCCGTCGCCGGCCGGTCCCGGCGCGCAGGCAGGCTATCTCGCACGGCTGCTGGCGCACATCGAACGGCACAAGTTCTATCCGCGCGCCGCGCGCCGCCGCGCCCTGGAAGGCGAGGTGGAGGTGACGTTCGAAGTGCTCGCCGAAGGCAGGGTGCGTGCACTGGAGGTGAGAGGCGGTGCGCGCCTGCTGCGCAACGCGGCCCGGCAGGCGGTGCAGGCGGCCCAGCCCCTGCCGCGGCCACCGGAAGCGACGGCCTTGCCGTACCGGGTGCGGTTCCGGATGCGTTTCGCCCTGCAAGGGCGGTGATCGGCAGGCCGTCGCGGCCTGTTCGTTCGTGATTCGAGTTCGTGTTCAACAAGACGAAGAAAGGAAGAGTCGATGAGCCACAAGCCTGTCTGGAAGTACCTCCTCCCACCCATGCTCTGTGCGGGCGCGACCCATGCCGGAGCCCTGCCCGGCGAAGAGGAATCCACGCCCGAGATCGCCGTGACTGCGACTCGCGAGGCCGAGGTGCTGGCCGAGATTCCGGCCACGATAGATATCATCGACGGGAAAACCATCGATGAGGTGAAACCGGCCCATCCCGGCGAGCTGCTGGTGCGCATTCCCGGTGTGCACGTCAACGTCACCAACGGCGAAGGGCATATGACCGCCATCCGCCAGCCCATCACCACCAAGCCCATGTACCTGTACCTGGAGGACGGCATTCCGACCCGTTCCACGGGGTTCTTCAATCACAACGCCCTCTACGAGGTGAACGTGCCCCAGGCGGACCGGGTCGAGGTGCTCAAGGGACCGGGCACGGCGCTCTACGGCAGCGACGCCATCGGGGCGGTGATCAATGTCATGACCCGGCCGGCGCCGGAGGCACCCGAGGCTGAAGTGAATCTGGAGGGCGGCGGCCACGGCTGGGCGCGCCTGCTGGCCACCGGCGGCACCGGCTGGGAAGAAGGCGGCGTGCGCCTGGATCTCAACCTGACCCACACCGACGGCTGGCGCGACGCCACCGAATACGACCGCCAGAGCGCCACCCTGCGCTGGGACGCCTTCCTGGAAGGCGGTGCCACCGTGAAGACGGTCCTGGCGGCCTCCAACATCGACCAGCAGACTGCCGGCAGTTCGCGTCTGCTGCAGGACGA
>JALVEM010000209.1 GCA_027030825.1 Thiohalobacter sp. | reverse complement strand
TGATTTATCAGGGCATGCTGGGATCGATACCCTGGTCGGACAGTCAGCGGTCGAGCTGGAGAAGGTAGAGGCCGGCTGCGACGAACAGGCTGCTGGTGATCAGCGGCGTGAAATTGAACAGGCCCGCGCCGGGGATCAGGACGCTGTCGGCCGGATTCTTCGGATTGTAATGCACGGTGACCTGACCCCGATCGCGATACTGCCGCTGCAGTTTCTCGAGCGTTCGCAACGGCTTGGAAATGTTGTCCGAAAACGTGACCCGCCTGCCAAGGTAGGTCCTGCCATCGACGGTGTAACGATAGCGGAAGTCCACGACCATCGCCGAGGCGTTGTCGCTTCCGCCTCCGACTTCCTCGCCCTCGTAAATCACCCGCCGCAGATCGGCCGACTCGAGTTCTCCCGGCACACGCGGCCAGCGACGGCTGCGCTGCGCCCTGACAATGCGCCACACGAAGAAGACGGCCGTCGCCAGACCGACGAGGATGAACAGGGCGCCCATGTACAGAATGATGGTTGATTGCATGGGCGATGCCTCAAAGCCATTCGACCAGATAATAGATGTACTGCCCTTCGGAGGATTTGGACGGCCCTACCACTTGCGCCGGATGCAGGTTGGCCGAGGTCGCAGCCCGGGCGACCGCCTGTTCGGCCGTCTCCACCGGCGTGACGCAGCCGGCCGGAAAGCGCTTGCGGTTGCGGCGTGAAGTGCGGATGACGGCGTAGACGACCTTCGAGACATCCGTCTCCGGGTCGGGCGGGACCATGCCCTTCAGGCTCATGTGTCGTCTCCTCCACTCCCGTTCCGTGCCTTCCGTGTGCTTCCGTGGCCATTGTCATCCCGGAAGCCCGCGCAGTGGGCTATCCGGGATCCAGGAGAAACATCGACCACGGCGGTGCAGGCTGGCGTGGTTTCTGGATTCCGGCTCGCGCTCCCCCGGCCAAGGGCCGGGTCGCTTGGCCGGAATGACGCAACAATCCCTCACTCGTTTCCGTGTGCTTCCGTGGCCATCATGCAGTTATTCCTGCAATCTTTCAATTTCGCGGGTTCGTGGCCATGTCATCCCGGAAGCCCGCGCAGTGGGCTATCCGGGATCCAGGAGAAACATCGACCACGGCGGTGCAGGCTGGCGTGGTTTCTGGATTCCGGCTCGCGCTCCCCGGCCAAGGGCCGGGTCGCCTGGCCGGAATGTCCGACAAGATCCCGGGCGCCATGAACAGAAAAGGGGCGGCGCCTGTCGCGCCGCCCCCGCATGGCTTCCGGCCAGCGCCGGCAATCAGTTGACGCGCGGATCCAGCTCGCCGGATTCGTAGCGCTTGTACATCTCCTCGAGGCTGATCGGCTTGATCTTGGAGGCATTGCCGGCGGTGCCGAAGGCCTCGTAGCGCGCCTTGCAGATGTCCTTCATGGCCTTGGTGGCGGCAGTCAGCCACTTGCGCGGGTCGAACTCCTTGGGATTCTCGGCCAGGAACTTGCGCACCGCGCCGGTGGCGGCCATGCGCAGGTCGGTGTCGATGTTGACCTTGCGCACGCCATGCTTGATGCCTTCCTGGATCTCCTCGACCGGCACGCCATAGGTCTCGCCCATGTCGCCGCCGTACTCGTTGATGATCTTCAGCCAGTCCTGCGGCACCGAGGAAGAGCCGTGCATCACCAGATGCGTGTCCGGGATGCGGGCGTGGATCTCCTTGATGCGGTCGATGGCCAGAATGTCGCCGGTCGGCGGCCGGGTGAACTTGTAGGCACCGTGCGAGGTGCCGATGGCGATGGCGAGTGCATCCACGCCGGTCTGCTTGACGAAGTCGGCGGCCTGCTCGGGATCGGTGAGCAGCTGGTCGTGGCTCAGCACGCCCTCGGCACCGGAGCCGTCTTCCTCGCCGGCCATGCCGGTCTCGAGCGAGCCCAGGCAACCCAGCTCGCCTTCGACGGAAACCCCGCCGGCATGGGCCATCTCCACCACCTTGCGGGTCACCTCGACGTTGTATTCATAGGTGGAGGGCGTCTTCATGTCTTCCATCAGGGAGCCGTCCATCATCACCGAGGTGAAGCCGAGCTGGATGGAGCGCAGACAGACGGCCGGCGAGGCGCCATGGTCCTGGTGCACACAGACGGGAATGTCGGGATACTGCTCGACGGCGGCCTGCATCAGATGGCGCAGGAAGGGCGCACCGGCGTACTTGCGGGCACCGGCGGATGCCTGGACGATGACCGGGCTGTCGGTCTCGGCCGCCGCCTGCATGATGGCGTGCATCTGCTCCATGTTGTTCACATTGAAGGCGGGGATGCCGTATCCATGCTCTGCTGCATGATCCAGCAGCTGACGCAGTGAAATCAGGGCCATGGTTGTCTCCTCGAATGGTTGCCAGTGTGAATGGGAATACTACTCGTCTCAGTCTTCCTGGGGCCGGACATGCTCACCCACGCGCAGGATCTTCATGGCGTTGGTACCACCAAGCACACCGGCCAGATCGCCCTTGGTGATGATCACGAGGTCGCCGTCCCGAACCGCGCCCCGGCGCATGAGCTCGTCGATCGCCTCGCGATTCACCTCGGCATGGTCGGTCGTGGTCACATCGAAGCTGACCGGGTAGACACCGCGATACAGGGTGACTTTTCTACGCGTCTCCACATGGCGGGTCAAGGCGTAGATCGGGATCCCGGAGCTGATGCGCGACATCCACAGGGGCGTGGCGCCGGATTCGGTCAGCGCGGCGATGGCCTTCACGCCCAGGTGGTTGGCCGTGTACATGGCCGCCTTGGCGATGGCCTCGTCGATCCGGTTGAACCGTATCTGCTGGCGTCGTTCGGCCGCCATGGCCGTGCGGGCCCGCTCCGCGCCCTTGCAGATGCGGTCCATGGCGGCCACGGCCTTGGCCGGGAAGCGGCCGGTGGCCGTCTCGGCGGAGAGCATCACGGCGTCCGTCCCGTCGAGCACGGCGTTGGCCACGTCGAAGACCTCGGCCCGGGTGGGGATGGGGCTGTCCACCATGGACTGCATCATCTGGGTGGCCGTGATGACCACCCGGTCCATGGTTCGCGCGAGCTGGATGATCCGCTTCTGCACGGCCGGCAGCTCGGCGTCGCCGATTTCCACGCCCAGGTCGCCGCGGGCGATCATCACGGCGTCC
>JALVEM010000208.1 GCA_027030825.1 Thiohalobacter sp. | reverse complement strand
GAGCAGGCGACTCATAATCGCTTGGTCCCAGGTTCGAGTCCTGGCGGGCCCATCATTCGCTGCCGTTTGCCTTTTTCCTGCCGATCGTTTCGTTTCTTTCCACATCCCGGGACTTCGGCGGTGGCCGAGAGCGACAGATTCCCGTGGCGGTTTCGTGTCGCATGGCCATCGTAAAATCAACGGGTTGGCTCAGATCGTCGGTACTTTGTCATCGCGATGCCGGCCGGAACGGAAAACCGCCACAGTTTGTCCACAAGGTTATCCACAGACCGGGGCCGACCCTGGCCATTCATGGCGCAGGGTTGCGAACTCCTGTGCATCAGGCACTTCGGTCACGTTTCCACAACCCGTGCCCAACGGAATCACAGCTTGTCCACAGCCTGGTCCACACCCCCGCCACCGGCACGAACGGGCAATTTCGCGACAGGAAGATATAATTGAGCGTTTGAACAACTGGACAGCCCGCGCATGAGCACATCGGACATCAAGGCCCTGCTGGCCGAACGCATCCTGATCCTCGACGGGGCCATGGGCACCATGATCCAGCGCCATGGCCTGGACGAGGCGGACTACCGGGGCGAGCGTTTCGCGGACTGGCCGAGCGAGCTGAAGGGCAACAACGACCTGCTCTCGCTCACCCGCCCGGACATCATCCGCGACATCCATCGCGCCTATCTCGAGGCCGGCGCCGACATCGTCGAGACCAACACCTTCAACTCGACCGCCATCTCGCAGGCCGACTACGGGATGGAGGACCTGGTCTACGAGCTCAACTTCGCTTCCGCGCGGCTCGCGCGCGAGGCCTGCGACGCCGTCGCCACGACCGATCGCCCCCGCTTCGTCGCCGGTGTGCTGGGCCCCACCAACCGCACGGCTTCCCTGAGTCCGGACGTCAACAACCCGGGCTTCCGCAACGTCACCTTCGACGAGCTGCGCGAGACCTACCTTGAGGCCACCCGGGCCCTGGTCGAAGGCGGCGCCGACCTGCTGCTGATCGAGACCATCTTCGACACCCTCAACGCCAAGGCGGCCGTCTTCGCCATCCAGCAGTATTTCGAGGAGAGCGGGCGGCGGTTGCCGGTCATGATCTCGGGCACCATCACGGACGCCTCCGGGCGCACCCTCTCCGGCCAGACGGCCGAGGCCTTCTACAACGCCCTGCGCCATGCCGAACCCCTCTCGATCGGCTTCAACTGCGCCCTGGGGGCGAAACAGCTGCGCCAGTATGTGGAGGAGCTGGCGGGCTATGCCGACTGCGCGGTGAGCGCCCATCCCAATGCCGGGCTCCCCAACGAGTTCGGCGAGTACGACGAATCCCCCGAGGCCATGGCGGCCGAGATCGGCGAGTGGGCGCGGGCCGGGTTCCTCAACATCGTCGGCGGCTGCTGCGGCACCACCCCCGACCACATCCGCGCCATCGCCGAGGCGGTGTCCGACTGCGCGCCGCGCGCCATCCCAGGGCGGGACCGCACGCTGCGCCTGTCCGGTCTGGAGCCGCTCAACATCGACGAGCACTCGCTGTTCGTGAACGTGGGCGAGCGCACCAACGTCACCGGCTCGGCGCGCTTCAAGCGGCTCATCCTCGAGGGCAACTACGAGGATGCGGTCGAGGTCGCCCGCCAGCAGGTGGAGAACGGCGCCCAGATCATCGACGTGAACATGGACGAGGGCATGCTCGACGGCGAGGCGGCCATGCGCACCTTCCTCAACCGCATCGCCGCCGAGCCGGACATCGCCCGCGTGCCCGTGATGGTGGACTCCTCCAAGTGGTCGATCCTGGAGACCGGGCTGAAGTGCATCCAGGGCAAGGGCATCGTCAACTCCATCAGCCTCAAGGAGGGCGAGGCACCCTTCCTGGAACAGGCGAAGCTCGCCCGCCGCTACGGCGCGGCGGTCATCGTCATGGCCTTCGACGAGGAGGGCCAGGCCGACACGCGCGACCGCAAGGTCGAGATCTGCACCCGCGCCTACCGGCTGCTGCGCGAGAAACTGGACTTCCCGCCCGAGGACATCATCTTCGACCCCAACATCTTCGCCATCGCCACCGGCATCCCCGAGCACGACCGCTACGGCCTGGACTTCATCGAGGCCACCCGCATCATCAAGGAGACCCTGCCGCATGCCAAGGTCTCCGGCGGTGTCTCCAACGTCTCCTTCTCGTTCCGCGGCAACAACTTCGTGCGCGAGGCCATCCACGCCGTCTTCCTCTATCACGCCATCCGCGCAGGCCTCGACATGGGCATCGTCAACGCCGGCCAGCTCGCCGTCTACGAGGAAGTGCCCGAGGACCTGCGCGAGGCCATCGAGGACGTCATCCTCTGCCGACGCCCGGATGCCTCCGAGCGGCTGCTGGAGATCGCCGAGCGTTACCGCGGCGAGGCCGGGACCAGCGCCCGCGAGGAGGACCTCTCCTGGCGCGAATGGCCGGTGGAGAAGCGGCTCGAGCATGCCCTGGTCAAGGGCATCGACACCTGGATCGAGGAGGACACCGAAGAAGCACGCCGGCAGGTCGACCATCCCATCCGCGTGATCGAGGGGCCGTTGATGGACGGCATGAACGTGGTCGGCGACCTGTTCGGCGCCGGCAAGATGTTCCTGCCCCAGGTGGTCAAGAGCGCACGGGTGATGAAGAAGGCCGTGGCCTACCTCATCCCCTACATCGAGGCCATGAAGGGCGAGGACTCGCGCGCCAAGGGCCGCATCCTCATGGCCACGGTGAAGGGCGACGTGCACGACATCGGCAAGAACATCGTCGGCGTGGTGCTCCAGTGCAACAACTTCGAGGTCATCGACCTCGGCGTCATGGTGCCCGCGCCGAAGATCCTCGAGGCCGCCCGCGAGCACGATGTCGACATCATCGGCCTCTCCGGCCTGATCACGCCCTCGCTGGAAGAGATGGCCCACGTGGCGAAGGAACTGCAGCGCGAGGGCTTCCGGGTGCCCTTGCTGATCGGCGGCGCCACCACCTCGCGCGTGCACACGGCGGTCAAGATCGCCCCCCACTACACCAACGCGCCCACCATCTACGTCAAGGACGCCTCGCGGGCCGTGGGCGTGGCCCAGAACCTGGTCAGCCCCGACCTGCGCGATGCCTACGTGAAGCAGATCGCCCAGGAATACGAGGAG
>JALVEM010000207.1 GCA_027030825.1 Thiohalobacter sp. | reverse complement strand
TTTCGAACAGTTCGCCGCAGCTGGCCACGGCCTCGTGGCGTTCCGGATACAGGATCCAGTCGAAGGCGCTGCGGCCGGCGGCCTGGCCCACGGCCCCGGCCCAGGAGAACAGCTTGGTCCGGGCGCGCGTGAGCGCGACATACAGCAGGCGCAGGTCTTCCGACAGGCGTTCCCGGTCGGCCAGCGCCAGGGCCTGGTCGTCCTTGTCGAAGGCGATGCGCCAGCGGTCGCCGTCATGGAACAGGTGCGGCAGGCGATTTCCGTTCACTGGCGTCGCGCTCCACAGAAAGGGCAGATAGACGATCGGGAACTCCAGCCCCTTGGCCTTGTGGATGGTGAGGATGCGCACGGCATTCCGATCGTCTTCCAGGCGCAGGATGTTTTCTTCGCCTTCGGTGGGGGCTTCCACCTGGTTGCGAAACCAGCGCGCCAGCGCGGCCGGTTCCGGATGCCGGACGGCTTCGGACTGCAGCAGTTCGGCCAGATGCAGCAGGTCGGTGAGCAGGCGCTCGCCGTCCTCGCGGCGCGCCAGCGTGGCGGGTTCCAGCATCTCCAGCAGCCTCAGCACGGCGGCCAGCACCCCGTGCCTGCGCCAGAGCTGATGCAGGTCGGCAGCGTGATCGAGCCAGTCTTCCCAGTCGTCGTCGAGGGCGCGCCGCAGGGCAGGGAGATCCATCCCGGTCAGCGGATCCGCCAGAGCCGCGCGCAGCCGCGCGGGCGTCTCGGGTTCGGCCAGGGCCTCGATCCAGGCGAGCAGGCTGCGGGCGGCCTCGGTGTCGAACACGCTCTGGCGGCTGGTGTAGGCGCTGGGGATGCGGTAACGGGCGAGCGCGGCGCGCACGGCCTCGGCCTGATCGTGGCCGCGTGCCAGCACGGCGAGGTGCCTGGCCTCGATCGGTGCCTCGCCGAGCCGCGCCCGCCCGTCCCGGGCGGCGGCCAGCAGGGCGGCGATGTGGCGGGCGCAGGACTCGGCACAGAAGTCACGCGCCTCGTCCTTGTTGCTGCGGTAGGCCTCCGGTCCTTCTCCGAGGGGAAAGAGGGTCAGACCGGCATCCGGCACGGGATCGATGTCTGCCGGGAGCACCAGCAGCGTCCCGCTTCCGCTCGTCCCGGCCGCTACAGCGGGCGGGTGGTCGAGCCCTTCCCAGGCAAAGGGATAGGTGCCTTCGAACAGTCGGTTGACGGCCGCACACACGGCAGGCCGCGATCGGTGGTTTCGGGTGAGCAGGAAGCGCCGTGGGGGTGGCGTGTCTTGCTTCGCTCGAAGATAGGTGTGCACGTCGGCGCCGCGAAAGCCGTAGATGGCCTGCTTGGGATCGCCGATCAGGATCAGGCGGACACCGGCGGCCTCGAGTTTCTTCAGGATGCCGTACTGAAGCGCGTCCGTGTCCTGGAACTCGTCGACCAGCAGAAAGGGCAGCTCGGTGGCGATCGCTCGCGCAAGGCCATCACCGCCGTCTCCGTCCAGGGCCGCGAAGGTCAGGCACAGCAGGTCGTCGGGCGAGAGTTCGCCGGCCTCCTGGCGCAGGCATGCGGAGGCTTCCGGCAGCGTTGCGAGGGCCTGATGCAGGCGGTGGCGGGCGAGGGCGTCCAGCAGCGCGTTCCAGTCGGCGGCGAGATCGGGAAGCCGAAAGCCGGCCAGCCAGGCGGCGGTCGCCTCGGTGCCCCGTTTGCGCAGCCCTTCGCTCAACCGCTCCCGGGTGAGCCGTTTGGGGAAACGGCTGCCGCCGTCGAGCCAGGCGTGGGCTGCCTGGGCCATGTCATCGAAGGCGTCTTCGGGAGCGGTATCCTTGGGAAAGTATTTCTTGACGAAGTCGCACTGGCGTTCGCGCAGCCCGGTCATCAGGGCGTCAAGTTCTTCTTCCACCGCGGACCGCAGCGCCTTGCGCAGGGCCTCGAGACGCTCGGGTTCGACGACCTCGGGTGCTTCTGGCCAGGGAAGGGGATCGCGGCGGCCGGTTCGGCGCAGGATGCCCGCGAGGTCGGCGGGTGTGCACAGCCCGCGGCCCGCAAAGGCCTCCCAGACAATCGTGTCGCCAACCACATGCCGTCGCCAGAAATCCTGCGCGGCCTGTTCCAGTCGGTCGTCGGCGTCGGGTTCGAGCGCAGGCTCCACGTCCACTGCGCCCGGGTGCCGTCGCAGCAGGCGCAGGCACAGGCCGTGGATGGTATGGATGGGCGCCTCGTCCATGCCGGCCAGCGCCGCGCGAAGACGGCGCAGCACGGCATCCGATCCCTCGGCAGTGCAGGCGGTCTCGACCAGCGGCCACCAGGGTTCCTGGTGGACCTCGATGTTCCCGTCCAGGCCGCGCAATGCCGCGCGCAGCCGGCCCCGCAGCCGGCCGCGCAGCTCCTCGGTAGCGGCGTTGGTGAAGGTCACTGCGCCGATCTCGCGCGGGGCATGGCCTGCGAGGATCAGTTTCAGATGCAGGCTCGCCAGCAGATAGGTCTTGCCCGTGCCGGCCCCGGCCTCGATCAGAACCCGGCCGGCATCGAGGTCGAGCCCGATCAGCCGCTCGTGCGTCAGCTCTTCGGTGTCATCCATGAATGGCTATGATAGAGAGCCACGGAAAGCACGGAAAGCACGGAATGGAGGGATGCCGCGGAATCCACGGAAACCGAGTGAGGGGTGAGGGTGAGGGGTTCTTCAGTCATTCCGAGTAAGCTGTTCTTCTTTATCTGTCACTCCGGGCGAGCGGTTTTTTTCTTTATCGTCATTCCGGCCAAGCGACCCCGGCCTTGAGCCGGGGGAGCGCGAGCCGGAATCCAGAAAACCACGCCGATCCTTGCCACTGTGGACTGAAACTTTCCCTGGATTCCGGATCGGCGCTACGCATGTCCGGAACGGCGGGCATGAGTATGACTGCGAAATCCATGAACATGGATTTTTCTCTGCGCCCTTTGCTTTATGGATCAGAAGCGCTCAAGGTCGCGACTGATCTGACCCACGAGCTCGGCAAGTATCCGGGCAAGGTCGGTGAAGCCCTGGATCTCGAGGGGGGAGGCGATGTCGCCCCAGACGCGGGTGAGGTGATGGGCCTCGGCCCAGCCTTCCCATTCCCGAAGGATGCGGGCCGCGCGTTTATCCTCGTCGGGCTCCTCCAGCCAGAGCGCGACGGCCTCGGGCGCGAGCGGAAGCG
>JALVEM010000206.1 GCA_027030825.1 Thiohalobacter sp. | reverse complement strand
CGTGGCGATCGTGCGCATCGAGCGGCTCTATCCCTTCCCGGAGGGGCAGTTGCGCAAGCTGCTCGGGCGCTATGCCGCCGCCCGCCAGTTCGTCTGGTGCCAGGAAGAACCCATGAACCAGGGGGCCTGGTTCCAGATCCATCATCACCTGCTGGCCGTGCTGCCCCGGGGCAAGGCGCCTGTCTATGCCGGGCGGCCCTTCTCGGCAGCGCCCGCCGTGGGCTACATGTGGCTCCATCTCGAACAGCAGCGGGCGCTGGTCGAGGAGGCGCTCGGACTGAAACCGAACCGTTCCGAAGACAACAGCAAGAAAGGGAAGCGATCCTCATGAGCATCGAGATCAGGGTGCCGGCCTTTCCGGAATCCGTGCAGGACGGCGTGATCGTGCGCTGGCATCACAAGCCGGGAGACGCCGTCCGCCGGGACGAGAACCTGGTGGACATCGAGACCGACAAGGTCATCTTCGAGGTCCCGGCGCCCGAGGACGGCATACTGGAGTCGATCGAGGCCGAGGAGGGCGGGACCGTGGTCTCGGGCCAGGTGCTCGGACGACTGCGTCCCGGCAAGCCTGGAGAGGAGACGCCCGCGGAACAGCAGGTCTCGGCGCAAGCCGAGGCGACCGGTGACAGGAAAACCGGGTCGGGCGAATCGTTGCCTCCCGTCACCCCGTCGGCCCGTCGGCTGATCGAGGAGCACGGACTCGATCCGTCATCGATCGAGGGTACGGGCCGGGACGGACGCATCCTGAAGGAGGACGTGCTGCGTCATCTGGCGGAACGGGAAAGCGGCGCCGAGCCCGTGACAGCCGGAAAAACCGAAGTGGCGCCCGCGATCGAGACGCGGCAGGAAGTCGAGGCCAGCGATCGAAGCGGCGAGGAATTCGTACGCGGCCGCGAGGAACGCCGTGTGCCCATGACCCGCCTGCGGGCCCGGATCGCCGAGCGCCTGGTGGAGGCCCAGCAGACCGCGGCCATGCTGACCACCTTCAACGAGATCGACATGAGCGAGGTCATCGCCCTGCGCAAGCGCTACCGCGAGACCTTCGAGAAGGCGCACGGCGTCAAACTGGGTTTCATGTCCTTCTTCGTGAAGGCGGTGATCGAAGGGTTGAAGCGGTTCCCGGCCGTCAATGCCTCCATCGACGGCAACGACATCGTCTATCATGGCTTCTTCGACATCGGGATCGCGGTCTCCACCGATCGCGGGCTGGTGGTGCCGGTGCTGAGGGACGCCGATGCGATGAGCCTGGCCGAGATCGAACAGCAGATCCTGGAATATGCCAGGAAGGCCCGGGAAGGGACGCTGGGCATCGAGGACATCACCGGCGGCACCTTCACCATCACCAACGGCGGCGTCTTCGGCTCGCTGCTGTCCACGCCCATCCTCAATCCGCCCCAGACCGGCATCCTGGGCATGCACAAGATCGACGAACGTCCCGTGGCCCGCAACGGGGAGGTGGTCATCCGCCCGATGATGTACGTGGCGCTGACCTATGACCACCGGCTCATCGACGGGCGCGAGGCCGTCCAGTTCCTGGTCACCGTGAAGGAGATGATTGAAGACCCGGCGCGGCTGCTGCTCGGCGTCTGAAGGAGAAGAACATGGCAGGCAGGAAAGGAGAGACCGGGCGTTACGACGTGGTGGTGATCGGGGCAGGGCCGGCCGGCTACGTGGCGGCCATCCGCTGTGCGCAGCTGGGCATGAAGACCGCCTGCATCGACGACTGGCGGGACGAGGCAGGCAAACCCCGCCTGGGCGGCACCTGCCTGAATGCCGGCTGCATCCCCTCCAAGGCCCTGCTGGAATCGTCCGAACTCTATCAGGCCGTCCGCAACGAATTCGCCGATCACGGCATCCGGGTCCGTGGCGTGAGCCTGGATCTCGCCACCCTGCAGGCCCGCAAGACATCGATCGTCGAGACGCTCACGGACGGCATTGCGACCCTCTTCCAGGCCAACGGCGTCGAGTGGCTGCCGGGTCGCGGTCGTCTGCTCGAGGCCGGCCGCGTGGCGCTGACACCCCACAAGGGAAAGGCGCGGACCCTGGAAGCCGGGCATGTGATCCTGGCGACCGGCTCGCGACCCATCTCACTCGACAGCGCCCCGGTGGACGGCGAGCTCATCCTGGATTCCAGTGGCGCCCTGGCACTCGATACCGTGCCGAAGCGTGTGGCCATCATCGGCGCCGGCGTCATCGGGCTGGAGCTGGGCTCGGTGTGGAAGCGCCTGGGCGCGGAACAGATGATCCTGTTCGAGGCCCAGACGGAATTTCTGCCTATGGTCGATGCCAGTGTGCGCCGCGTGGCCCTGCGGGAATTCGAAAGGCAGGGGCTCGACATTCGCCTGGGCACGAGAGTCACGGCCACCCGCCGCGTGCGCGGCAAGGTCGAGGTCACCTGGCAGCACAACGGCGACGCCGAGAAGCAGTCGTTCGATCGCCTCATCGTGGCCGTGGGTCGGATCCCCAACTCGCATGACATCGCCGCGCCCGAGGCCAGGTTGCTGCTGGACGAATGGGGCTATGTGCACGTGAACGAACACTGCGAGACCAACATCCCGGGCGTGCATGCCATCGGGGATCTGGTGCGCGGCCCCATGCTGGCCCACAAGGGGGCGGAGGAGGGCATCATGGTTGCCGAGCGAATCGCAGGGCATGCCGCCTTCGTGGACTACGATCTGGTGCCGAGCGTCATCTACACGCACCCGGAGATCGCCTGGATCGGGCGCACGGAAGCCGAGCTGAAGAATGCAGGCATCGCGTTCCGCAGCGGCCAGTTTCCCTTCTCGGCCAACGGGCGCGCGCGGGCGCATGGTCACCCGGAAGGACTGATCCGGGTGCTGGCCGACGCCGAGACCGACCGCATCCTCGGGGTGCACATGATCGGCGACTGCGTGTCCGAACTGCTCTCCGCCGCCGGTGTGGGCATGTCGCTCGGGGCCAGCGCCGAGGACATCGCGCTCACCATGTTCGCCCATCCCACGCTGTCGGAGGCCTTCCACGAGGCCGCCATGGCCGTCGGCGGGCATGCCATTCACGCCGTGATGAAGCGGGGGCAGGGCAAGGCCGGGGCCTGAGGGTCACGAATCTCCCGGAAAAAAAGCTGTAATGGCCACGGAAGCACACGGAAAGGCACGGAAAGGGATTTCAGCC
>JALVEM010000205.1 GCA_027030825.1 Thiohalobacter sp. | reverse complement strand
GGAGGCGAATTCCTTGACCGTGTTGCCGACCTCCTCGAACTCGCCGATGGCGAGGTCCATGCCGGCGGTGACGTTGACCAGGATGCCGGCCGCACCGGAGAGGTTCACGTCCTCGAGCAGCGGGCTGGCGATGGCCGCCTCGGCCGCCTCGCGGGCCCGGTCCTCGCCGCGCGCCACGCCGGAACCCATCATGGCCATGCCCATCTCCGACATGACGGTCTTGACGTCGGCGAAGTCGACGTTGATCAGCCCGGGCCGGGTGATCAGTTCGGCGATGCCCTGCACCGCACCGTGCAGCACGTCGTTGGCGGCCTTGAAGGCATCGAGCAGGGTGATCTGCTTGCCGAGCACGGTGAGCAGCTTCTCGTTGGGAATGGTGATCAGGGAGTCGACGTACTTGCCGAGTTCCTCGATGCCCTTCTCGGCCACCATCATGCGCTTGCGGCCCTCGAACGGGAACGGCTTGGTCACCACGGCCACGGTGAGGATGCCGAGCTCCTTGGCGATCTGGGCCACCACCGGCGCCGCGCCCGTGCCGGTGCCGCCGCCCATGCCGGCGGTGATGAAGAGCATGTCGGCGCCCTCGATGACCTCGGCGATGCGTTCGCGGTCCTCCATGGCCGCCTGGCGGCCGATGTCGGGATTGGCGCCGGCGCCCAGCCCCTTGGTGATGCTTGATCCGAGCTGCAGCGAGATCGGCGCATCCACGCTCTGCAGGGCCTGGGCATCGGTGTTGGCGCAGATGAAATCCACCCCCTCGATGCTGGAACGGACCATGTGCTGCAGGGCGTTGCCGCCACCGCCGCCCACGCCCATGACCTTGATCACGGCGCTCTGGCTGTAGGTGTCCATCAGTTCGAACATGGCGTCTGTCTCCTCGTGTGTTGCGTGCTTGATTGAAACCTCAGAAGTTCCCCTGGAACCAGCTCCGCATCCTCGCCCAGATTCCCTTCAGACCGCCCCGCTGGAATTCCGCGTTGCGGTGGGTCCGGTTGCGGTGACCGAACAGCAGCAACCCCACGCCGGTGGCGTAGATGGGGTTGCGTACCACATCCGACAGGCCGGTGACGTACTGGGGCAGCCCCAGACGCACCGGCATGTGGAAGACTTCCTCTGCGAGCTCGACCAGCCCCTCGATGCGCGAGCTGCCGCCCGTGAGCACGATGCCGGCCGCGCACAGATCCTCGAATCCGCTGCGCCGCAGCTCCGCCTGCACCAGCTGCAGCAGCTCTTCGTATCGCGGCTCCACCACCTCGGCCAGCGTGGTGCGCGCCAGTCGGCGCGGCGGGCGATCGCCGACGCTGGGCACCTCGATGGTCTCCTCGGGGCTGGCCAGCTGCGTGAGCGCGCAGGCGTACTTGATCTTGATCTCCTCGGCGTGCTGGGTGGGCGTGCGCAGCGCCACGGCGATGTCGTTGGTGACCTGATCGCCGGCGATCGGGATGTTGGCCGTGTGACGGATGGCACCCTCGGTGAAGACCGCGATGTCGGTGGTGCCGCCGCCGATGTCGACCAGGCAGACGCCGAGGTCCTTCTCGTCCTCGGTGAGCACGGCGTAACTGGAGGCGAGCTGCTCGAGAATGATGTCGTCGACCTCGAGCCCGCAGCGGCCGACGCACTTGACGATGTTCTGGGCGGCGGAGACCGCGCCCGTGACCAGGTGCACGCGGGCCTCGAGCCGCACGCCGGACATGCCCACCGGCTCGCGGATGCCGTCCTGGTTGTCGATGATGAATTCCTGCGGCAGCACGTGCAGCAGTTTCTGGTCGGCCGGGATGGCCACCGCGCGGGCGGCGTCGATGACGCGCTCCACGTCGCCCGGCGTGACCTCCTTGTCGCGGATGGCGACGATGCCATGCGAGTTGAGACTGCGGATGTGACTGCCGGCGATGCCGGTATAGACCGAGTGGATCTCGCAACCGGCCATCAGCTCGGCCTCTTCCACGGCGCGCTGGATGGAGTGCACGGTGGACTCGATGTTCACCACCACGCCCTTCTTCATGCCGCGCGAGGGATGCGAGCCCAGCCCGATGACCTCGATGCCGCCCTCGGGCAGGATCTCGCCGACGATCGCCACCACCTTGGAGGTGCCGATGTCGAGCCCCACGATCAGGTTCTTTTCCGTCCGTCGCGTCATGGCCTCACGTCTTCTCCTGCCCGTCGTCGTGCCAGCGCACGGCGAAACCGTTGCTGTAACGCAGGTCCGCATACCGCGCCCGACGCCCGCCGGCGGCCTTCGCCACCTTCGGCCAGGCGGCCAGGAACCGCGCCAGCCGCGCCTCGGCCTCCTTGCGGCCGGGTTCCAGGCGCATGCCGTCGGCGAGCACCAGATGCCAGGCATGGCGCGCATCCAGCGCCAGCTGCCGGGCCTTCAGCCCCACCGCCGCCAGCCGCGCCGACCAGTCGCGCCAGGTGGCGAGCACGCGGGCCTCGGTGCCGGGCGGTCCGGCCAGCCGGGGGAGGCCGGCCGGCACCGGCCGGCCGGCGACGGGAAAGCGCTCGCCGGCCGAGTTGAGCAGCTCGTTGCGTCCCCAGCGGGCCACGGGCACCTGCTCGCGGACGCTCACCACCAGCCGGTCGGGCCAGACCCGGCGGACCTGCGCTTCCCGTACCCAGGCCATGCCCTCGGCCGCCTCCCGGATCGCCTGCACGTCCACCGTGAAGAAGCCCTGTCCCTGCCAGAGCGGGGCGAGCACGGCCCGGATTCCGGCGGGTTCCAGCACCCGGAGCGCCCCCTCCACCTCGAGAGTGCGCAACGGGAAGCGCGCCGGGTCGAACAGCCGGTGCAGTCCGAACGCCGTGCCCGCCAGCGTCAGCACCACCAGCGTCAGGACCGCCAGCCCCGGCAGGCGCTGCCGCCACAGGGCTGCCGCCTGCTCCATCCGGCGCCGATTGCGCACCCGCGCCTGGGCCTTCTTCTTCCGGCTCCTGCGCGTCACCGCCCGTCGTCCTCCCTGATGCTGGTGTCGAGAATGGCGCGCACCAGCGCATCGAAATCCATGCCCGCCGCGCGCGCGGCCATCGGCACCAGGCTGTGGTCCGTCATCCCCGGCACCGTGTTCACTTCCAGGAACCAGGGCCGCCCCTCGGCGTCGAACATCAGGTCCACCCGTCCCCAGCCCGAGGCCCCCACGGCCAGAAAGGCCTCCCGGGCCATGGCCGCCAGCGCCTGCTCGCGCGCCTCCGGCAGGCCGCAGGGGATGTGGTAGCGGGTCTGGTCGGAGTGGTACTTGGCCTCGTAGTCGTAGAAGTCGCGCGGCGTCTCGAGCCGGATCACGGGCAACGCCCGTTCGCCCAGGATCGCCACCGTGTATTCCTCGCCCTCGATCCAGCGCTCCAGCAGCACCTCCGCATCGACCGCGGCGGCCTCCCGCCAGGCGGCCTCCAGCGCATCCGGCCCGTCCACGCGGCGCATGCCGATGCTCGAGCCCTCGTGGACCGGCTTGACGATCAGCGGAAAACCCACGGCCTCGGCCGCCTGCGCCAGTTCCGCGGCAGCCCGGACGATGCGCGCCGGCGGCGACGGGATGCCGGTCGCCTGCCAGACCAGCTTGGTGCGGTGCTTGTCCATGGCCAGCGCCGAGCCCAGCACGCCGCTGCCGGTGTAGGGCATGCCGAGCGTCTCCAGGGCGCCCTGGATGGTGCCGTCCTCGCCGCCGCGGCCGTGCAGCATGATGAACGCCCGATCGAACCCTTCCGCCTCGAGCCGCCCCAGGGTGTCGCGCTGCGCGGGATCGAGCGCCTGCGCATCGATGCCCTGCCGTTGCAGGGATGCCAGAACGGCCTGCCCGCTCCTGAGCGAGATCGGGCGTTCGGCGGAAGTGCCGCCCAGCAGGACCGCCACCTTCCCGTAGCGCTTCATGCCGACACCCCCACGATGCGCACCTCCGGCTCCAGGCGCACGCCGAACCGGGCGGCCACCTGCGCCTGCACGTGCCGGATCAACCCCTCGATGTCCGCTGCCGTGGCCCCGCCCGTGTTGACGATGAAGTTCGCATGCAGCTCGGAGACGCAGGCCCCGCCGCGACAGGCGCCCTTGAGCCCGGCGGCCTCGATGAGGCGGGCGGCATGATCGCCCGGCGGGTTGCGGAACACCGAACCGCAGCTCGGCTGACGGGTCGGCTGCGTATCGCCGCGCCGGGCCAGCAGGGCCCGGATGCGGCGCTGCGCCGCCGCGACGTCTCCCGGTGCATACCGGAACCGCCCGGCCACGAACCATTCCCCTTCCGGCCCCTCCACCTGCCGGTAGCCGACCCGGTAGTCGCCGGGCCGCCGCCAGCGCAGCACGCCCCGGCGGTCGACCGTCTGCACCGCGGTGACGGCCTCCCAGGTCTCGCCGCCGAAGGCGCCGGCATTCATGGCCAGCGCCCCGCCGACGGTGCCGGGGATGCCGGCCAGGAATTCGGCGCCGGCCAGGCCCGCCCGCGCCGCCTCCCGGGCCAGCTTGGCACAGGTCACGCCCGCCTCGGCCTCGAAGGTGTCGGGTGCGACGCGCACCAGCCGGTCCAGCGTGCCCTGCAGGGCGATCACCGCGCCGGGGAAACCGCCGTCGCGCACCAGCAGGTTGCTGCCGAGCCCCAGCATCAGCACCGGCAGCGCCGGATCCAGATCGGCGAGAAAGGCCGCGAGATCGTCGATGCCGGCGGGGCGATAGAACAGGCGCGCGGGACCGCCCACGCGCCAGGTGGTGTGACGCGCCATGGGTTCGTTCTCGCGCAGTTCGCCTGCCGGCATGTCGATCTCCGTCGCGTTCATCGCCTGCTCTTGTCCCTGCCGGGGGTGCGGACCTTTTCCCGGGGCCGGCCGTCACCCGCCCCGCGGGCGGCAGGCGTTCGTGTGGCGGGAATCCGGCTGTTCAGGGACTCGCCGCACCCGAATCGCAACCGCACTTGCCCGGACCGTCTGCTCGTCATGTCGCACCTCGCCTTCATCGCTGCGCGCCTTCCGCCTCCGGCCAGCGCGCCGCCAGCGCGCGGGCCACCTGCCCGATGCTCCCGGCACCGAGCGTCACCACCAGATCCCCCTCCTCCAGCACGGCCGCCAGGGTCTCGGGGAGGGCCTCGAGATCGGCCTCGAACACCGGATCGACCCGCCCGCGTGCCCGGACCGCGCGCGACAGCGCCCGACCGTCGGCGCCCTCGATGGGGCGCTCGCCCGCGGCATAGACCTCGGTGAGCAACAGGACGTCGGCCTCGGAGAGCACGGCCACGAAGTCCTCGAACAGGTCCCGGGTGCGGGTGAAGCGGTGCGGCTGGAAGACCAGCACCAGCCGCCGCTGCGGCCAGCCGGCCCGGACGGCCGCGAGCGTCGCGGCCATCTCGGTGGGGTGATGCGCATAGTCGTCGACGAGCCGGACCCGGCCGGCCGGCGTCCGGCGTTCGCCATAGTCCTGGAAGCGCCGTCCGATGCCGCCGAAGCTCTCCAGCGCGCGGCGGATGGCGTCGTCGTCGACCCCCAGTTCCTGCGCCACCGCGATGGCCGCCAGCGCATTGAGCACGTTGTGCCGGCCGGGGAGATTCAACGTCAGCGGCAATGCCTCCCCCTGCCCGTGCCGGACGAGCTCGAAACGGGTACGGGCACCCGACTGGCGCACGTTCACCGCGCGCAGGTCGGCTGCATCATTCTCGATGCCGTAGGTCCGCACCGGCCGCGAGACCTGCGGCAGGATCTCCCGCACGCCGGGGTCGTCGAGGCAGAGCACGGCCAGCCCGTAGAAGGGCAGATGGTGAAGGAACTCCACGAAGGTCCGGCGCAGGCGCTCGAAGCTGTGGCCGTAGGTGGCCAGATGATCGGCGTCGATGTTGGTCACCACCGCGATCATGGGCTGCAGGTACAGGAAGGTGGCGTCGGACTCGTCGGCCTCGGCCACCAGGTAGCGGCCGGTGCCG
The DNA here is from genome assembly GCA_027030825.1 of Thiohalobacter sp. Lineage (GTDB taxonomy): Bacteria > Pseudomonadota > Gammaproteobacteria > Thiohalobacterales > Thiohalobacteraceae > J048. The sequence goes on along the minus strand of JALVEM010000205.1, from coordinate 5,383 downwards.
AGCCGGGCGTTGCTGGCCGCGCTGTTGAGCCGCCCCCCGATGACGAAGGTGGGATCGAGCCCGCCCTCGGCCAGCAGGCTGGCCACCAGGCTGGTGGTGGTGGTCTTGCCGTGGGTGCCGGCCACCGCCACGCCGAACCGGAAGCGCATGAGTTCGGCCAGCATCTCCGCCCGCGGTACCACCGGGATGTGGCGACCGCGTGCGGCGACCACCTCGGGATTGTCCTCGCCCACGGCGCTGGAGATCACCACCACATCGGCCTCCGCCACCCGTTCCGCGGCGTGACCGATGCCGATCCGGGCGCCCATCCGCGCCAGCCGCTCGGTGGCGCCGGAGGGCTGGAGATCCGAGCCGCTCACTTCATAGCCCAGGTTGAGCATCACCTCGGCGATGCCGCTCATGCCGGCGCCGCCGATGCCGACGAAATGGACCCGGCGCACCCGGCCCATCGCATAGTCCGGACAGAGCTCGTGGGCGGGACGACGCTCGCTCATGCCCCGCCCTCCCCGGAGAGACAGATCTCCGCCACCCGGGCGGCGGCATCGGGCATGGCGCGCTCGCGTGCGGCGCGGGCCATCGCGAGCAGCCGCCCGCGATCCTCCAGCAGTGCCGAGAGCATGGATGCCAGCCGCTGCGGGGTCAGCTCGCTCTGGGGCAGGAGCTCCGCCGCGCCGGCCTCCACCAGATACCGGGCGTTGGCCGTCTGATGGTCGTCCACGGCGTGCGGATAGGGCACCAGGATGGCACCCACGCCGGCGGCGGCCAGTTCCGCGATGGTGAGCGCGCCGGCCCGGCAGATGACCAGATCCGCCCAGGCGTAGGCGGCCGCCATGTCCTCGATGAAGGGCACGAGCTCGGCCCGGACCCCGGCGGCGGCGTAGGCGACCCGGGCCGCCTCCAGCTGGTCGCGTCCGGTCTGGTGCCGCACCTCGGGACGCCGTTCGGCAGGCAGGGCGGCGAGCGCGGCGGGCACGGCCTCGTTCAGCGCCGCCGCACCCAGGCTGCCCCCGAACACCAGCAGCCGCACCGGCCCCGTGCGCCCGGCGAGGCGGGTATCGGGCGGCGGCAGTGCCGCGATCTCGCGCCGCACCGGGTTGCCGGTATGCACCGGATGCCAGCGGGCCGGCAGGCTGCCGGGAAAGGCCTCCATCGGCACCCGGGCCAGGGGCGCCAGCAGCCGGTTGGTGGCGCCGGCGATGGCGTTCTGTTCGTGGATGTAGAGCGGCCGCCGGGTCAGCCAGGCCGCCAGCCCCCCGGGTCCGGCGACGAAACCGCCCATGCCGAGCACGGCCCGCGGGCGCAGCCGCAGCATCAGCCAGCCGGCCTCGGCGACCGACCGCAGCAGCATGAAGGGGGCCGAGAGCAGCGACCACCGCGACTTGCCGCGCAGCCCCCGGGCGTGGATGCGATGCAGAGCGATGCCCGCCGGCGGCACGACCCGGTTCTCCAGGCCGCGTGGGGTCCCTAGCCAGCGCACCGGAACCCCGCGGGCCCGGAATTCCTCGGCGACCGCGAGCCCGGGAAACACGTGTCCGCCGGTGCCGCCGGCCATGATGAGCACGGGACGGGAAGCGCTCATGATTTCCGCCTCCCCCGTGCCGGCAAGGGCACGCCCTTGCGGGCGGTCACGGCATGGACGCTCTCGCGCGATTCGATGTCGATCCGCAGCAGCATGGCCACCAGCACGCAGTCGATGACCAGGGCGCTGCCGCCGTAGCTCACGAAGGGCAGCGCCAGGCCCTTGGTCGGCAGCAGCCCCATGTTCACGCCCATGTTGATGACGGCCTGCAGTCCCAGCCAGGTGCCGATGCCGTAGGCCATCCAGGCGGAGAAGGGCCGGTCGGCATCCAGGGCACGGGCACCGATGCGGAAGGCCCGCCAGACCAGGGTGGCGAACAGGGCGATCACGACGGTGACACCCACCAGGCCGGTCTCCTCGGCCAGGATCGCGAACACGAAGTCGGTATGGGCCTCGGGCAGGTAGTAGAGTTTCTGGATGCTGGCGCCCAGGCCGGCGCCGAACCACTCCCCGCGGCCGATCGCGATCAGCGACTGGGTGAGCTGGAATCCGGCGCCGAACGGATCCGCCCAGGGGTCGATGAAGGAGGTCAGGCGCTGCAGCCGGTAGGGCGAGGCCACCGCCAGCACGCCCAGCGCACCGGCCGCGCCCGCGATCATGAGCAGGAACTGCCACCAGGGCACGCCCGCGAGCAGCAGCATGGCGAAGGCCGTGGCCATCAGCACCACCGTGGCACCGAAGTCCGGCTCGGCCAGCAACAGCAGCGCCGTCAGACTGAGTACCGCCAGCGGTTTCAGGAAGCCGCGCCACTGCGACTGCACCTCGTCCGCCCGCCGCACCAGGTAACCGGCCAGGTAGACCAGAACGAAAAGGCGCGCCGGTTCGGAGGCCTGCAGGTTGAGCGGCCCCAGCGAGAGCCAGCGGGTGCTGCCGTTGACCGTGTACCCGATCCCGGGCACGAACACCAGCACCAGCAACGCGATGGCGAGGAACAGCAGCGGCACGCCGGCGCGTTCCCACCAGGCCATGCGGATGCGCAGCACCAGGGCGCCCAGGCCCAGCCCCAGCCCGAGATGCAGACCCTGGCGCAGGACCCGCGCCAGCGGCTCCGTCCGGCCGGTGAGATCGTTCATGGAAGTGCTGGCCACCATGACCAGACCGATGGCGGCGAGCGCCAGGGCCGCGCCCAGCAGCACTTCGTCCACCCGGGCGATCCGGCGGTCACGGACGGCGGGCAGCAGCAGGGCGACGGGATTCATTCCTCCAGCCTCCGCACGGCCGCGGCGAAACGCTCGCCCCGGTCCCGATAGTCGCGAAACATGTCGAAGCTGGCGCAGGCCGGCGAGAGCAGCACCACGTCTCCGGGCCGGGCCAGCTCGGCGGCCCGGGCCACGGCCTCCTCCATGGAATCGGCGAACACCACGGGTACGCAGTCCCCCACCGCCTCGGCGATCCGGCCGCCGGCCTCGCCGATCAGCACCAGCGCACGGGCCCCGTTGCAGACGGCGTCGTGCAGCTCGGAGAAGTCCGCGCCCTTGGCCTGTCCGCCGGCGATCAGCACCACCGGCCGCTCGAAGCCACCCAGCGCGGCCACCGTGGCGCCCACGTTGGTGCCCTTGGAATCGTCGTACCAATCGACACCGTCGATGCGCGCCACCCACTGGCTGCGATGCGGCAGACCGGCGAAACGCCGCAGGGTACGCAGGGCGGCCTCGTCGGGAATTCCGGCCACCGCGGCCATCGCCAGCGCCGCCAGGGCGTTGGCCAGGTTGTGACGGCCCGTGATGCGCAGCTGGTCGGCCCGCATGAGTCGTTCGCCGCCGCGCGCGAGCCACAGGTGCCCGCCTTCCTCCAGCAGGCCGTATTCGTCCTCGCCGGGTCGGCCGAGCGTGAATCCCAGGAGCGGGCGGTTCCGGTCCACCAGCGACATCACGGCGGCGTCATCGAGATTGGCCACCTGCACCTCGGCATGGCGGAAGATCCGGGCCTTGGCCGCCATGTAGGCCGGCATGCCGCTGTACCGGTCCAGATGATCGGCGCTGATGTTGAGGATGGCCGCCACCCTGGCCTGCAGCGTCTCGACCGACTCGAGCTGGAAGCTCGAGAGCTCGAGCACGTACAGATCCGCGGGTTCTCCCTCGAGGAGATCAAGGGCCGGCGTGCCGAGATTGCCGCCCGCGCGGGCCTTCATGCCGGCCTCGCGCGCCATCTCGTAGAGCAGGGTCGTAACCGTGCTCTTGCCGTTCGAGCCGGTGATCGCGAGGATCGGCGCCCGCGCGGCGCGGGCGAACAGTTCGATGTCGCCGACCACCTCGACCCCGCGCGCCCGCGCCTCGAGGATGAGGGGGTGCGAGAGCGCCACGCCCGGACTCACCACGATCCGCTCGGCGCTGGCGAAGGCGGCGGGATCGAAACCGCCGAGGAAGACGGGCACCTCGGGCAGCTCCCGCTGCAGCGCAGGCAGCTCGGGAGGCGCCTCCCGGGTGTCGGTGACAGCCACGGCATGGCCGAGCGCGTGGAGATGCCGCACGCAGGACAGCCCCGTGCGCCCCAGCCCCACGACCAGCACCCGTTCCGCCTTCTCTTCGCGCATCGCAGCCGCCTTCATCGCCTCAGATCACCCAGAACACCAGTCCCATGCCGAGGAACAGGATGGCCACCACACCGAACTGCCAACGGAAATCCATGCGTTCGCCTCCACGTCATCGGATCTTCAATGTCGCCAGACCGATCAGCACCAGGATCACGGTGATGATCCAGAACCGCACGATCACCCGGGGTTCCGGCCAGCCCTTGAGCTCGAAATGGTGATGCAGGGGCGCCATCCGGAAGATCCGCCGGCCGGTGAGCCGGTAGGAAGCCACCTGCAGGATCACCGACAGGGTCTCGATCACGAACACCCCGCCCATCACGAAGAACACCAGTTCCTGGCGCACCAGCACTGCCACGATGCCGAGCGCCGCCCCCAGCGCCAGCGCCCCGACGTCGCCCATGAACACCTGGGCGGGATAGGCGTTGAACCAGAGAAACCCCAGGCCGGCGCCCACGATGGCACCCGTGAACACGACCAGCTCGCCGGCCTCGCGGACGAACGGGATGCCGAGATATTCGGCGAACTTGACGTGCCCGGTGGCGTAGGCGAACACCCCCAGCGCCGCGGCCACCATCACCGTGGGCAGGATGGCGAGCCCGTCGAGACCGTCGGTGAGATTGACCGCGTTGCTGGAACCCACCACCACGAAATAGGTCAGCAGCAGATACCAGGGGCCCAGATCGATGACCACCTGCTTGAAGAAGGGCACGATGAGCTGGGTCTCCGCCGGCTGGGTCGCCGAGACGTAGAGATAGCCGGCCACGCCCAGCGCCACCATCGACTGCCAGAAGTACTTCCAGCGCGCCGGCAGGCCCTTCGAGTTGCGCAGCACCAGCTTGCGATAGTCGTCCACCCAGCCGATGGCGCCGAAGGCCAGCGTGGTGACCAGCGCCACCCAGACATAACGGTTGCCGAGGTCGGCCCACAGCAGCGTGGCCAGCACCACGGCGACGAGGATGAGCGCCCCGCCCATGGTGGGGGTGCCGGCCTTGCTGAAATGGCTCTCGGGGCCGTCCTCGCGGATCGGCTGGCCGATCTGGTAGCGACCCAGCCAGCGGATCATGGGCGGGCCGATGACGAAGGAGACGACCAGCGCCGTCAGCACCCCCAGGATCGCGCGCAGGGTGAGATACTGGAAGACATGGAAGCCGCTGTGGAAGCGGGCGAGATATTCGGCCAGCCACAGCAGCATCAGTGCACCCTCCCCCCGGCCTCGGGACAGAGGGCCTCGACCACGCGCTCCATGCGCGCCGCTCGGGAACCCTTGACCA
>JALVEM010000204.1 GCA_027030825.1 Thiohalobacter sp. | reverse complement strand
AACAGGGTCACGACCAGCACGAAGAAGAACAGCGGATTGACCGCCTCGGCCCGGTGCCGGTAGGTCAGCAGCAGATCCCGCCTGAGCAGGGCCAGGAACGCACGCGCAAGCGAGGGCATCGATCCACTCATGCGGACAGATCGATCCGCTGCAGTTCGACACCCGCAAGACGCACGTCCTGGTGCGCCGTCATGATCACAATGCCACCGGAGGCGGCATGCTCCGTGATCAGCGACTCGACGAAACCCACCGCCTCGCGATCCAGCGAGGTATAGGGTTCGTCGAGCACCCAGAGCCGGGCCTGCACCAGCAGCAGACGGGCCAGGGCCACGCGCCGGCGCTGGCCGGCGGAAAGATGCTTGACCAGCCGATCCTCGCACTCGGTCAGCCCCAGGCGATCCACGGCTTCCTCCAGAGAAAGCCCCGTGGACACCCCCAGGGACAGCGCCATCTGCAGGTTCTCGTGGACCGTGAGGTCACCCTTCACCCCCGGCAGATGGCCGATCCAGGCCAGATCACCCGCCAGCGCACCTTCGGTGACCGGGGTGCCACACCAGGTCACCTCGCCCTCGTCCGGGAAGCGCAGACCGACGAGGGTACGCAACAGGGTCGTCTTGCCGCTGCCGTTACGGCCTTCGACCAGCAGCACCCTGCCGGGTTCCACCTGAAACGAAAGATCGCTGAACAGAACACGATCTCCGCGGCTCACGGTGAGATGGTCCGCGGCCAGTCGCGGTGTTTCGCCGATCTGCTGCTGCATGCCTCTCCCGGAAGCTCGCCATTCGCCCGGCCCCGCAGCGGCCTGGACCCGACCCGGAAACAACTCGCACAATACTACGCAACCATATGTTGCAAATACATTTCCCACGACCGAGAAAACGGCCATGCAGGACGCCGCCGCAATCAGCCCGGCAAACTAGCATACTCGGCAGTCGAATTCCATGATCCGCACCGCAACCACCTCGACCCGATCGGATCCGAGCAGGAAATGCTAAGATGCGTGCATGGTCTCCCCTGCCACGCCCCGGCGCGACGTCTACACGGTCTCGCGGCTCAATGCCGAGGCCAATGATCTGCTCGAATCGCACTTCCCGCTGATCTGGGTCGAGGGCGAGATCTCCAACCTCTCCCGCCCGGCCTCGGGACACCTCTACTTCACGCTCAAGGATGCCCGCGCCCAGGTGCGCTGCGCCATGTTCCGCAATCGCAACCGGCACCTCGGTTTCCGCCCGGAGAACGGCATGCAGGTGCTCGTCCGCGCCGGCGTCTCCCTCTATCAGCCCCGAGGAGACTTCCAGCTGATCGTGGAGGTCATGGAAGAGGCCGGGCACGGCGCCCTGCAGCGCGCCTTCGAGGAACTCAAGCGCCGGCTGGCGGAGGAAGGCCTGTTCGACGAGAGCCTGAAACAGCCATTGCCCGCCCTGCCCCGCTGCATCGGGGTCATCACCAGCCCCAGCGGAGCCGCCATACGCGACATCCTCTCGGTGCTGGCCCGTCGCTTTCCGGCCGTGCCGGTGCTGGTGTATCCCGTTGCCGTCCAGGGGGACGAGGCGGTGGCAGAGATCATCGCGGCGCTCGATGTGGCCAACCGGCGCCGGGACTGCGACGTGCTCATCCTGGCCCGGGGCGGCGGCTCGCTGGAAGACCTCCAGGCCTTCAACGACGAACGCCTCGCCCGCGCCATCCATGCCAGCCGAATCCCGGTGGTCTCGGCCGTGGGCCACGAGATCGATTTCACCATCGCCGACTTCGTCGCGGACCGGCGCGCGCCCACGCCCTCGGCTGCCGCCGAAATGGTGGTGCCCGACCGCAACGAATGGCTCGCGCGCCTGCGACAGCTGGATGCGCGCATGGCCCAGCACCTGCGGCGGCGACTGCAGGAGATGCGCATGCGGCTGGCGACCCTGGAGGCGCGGCTGCAGCGCCAGCACCCCGGACGTCGCCTCCGGCAGCACAGCCAGCGGCTGGACGAACTGGGGCTGCGTCTGGAACGCGCCCTGCGTCAGGGCCTGCATCGCCGACGGCACCGACTCGAGGCCCTGGAGGCCCGGCTGCATCGCTTCAGCCCGATGCCGCGCCTTGCCCGAACCCGACAACGCCTCGACGATCTGCGCCATCGCCTGATCCAGGCGACTCTGGCGCGAGTCGAGCATGCCCGGCGCGAATGCGGCACCCTGGCGCGCCAGCTGCATGCGGTCAGCCCCCTGGCCACCCTGGAGCGCGGCTACGCGATCGTCACCGATGGACAGGGACGAATCCTGCGCTCGGCCGCTGCGGTCGAACCGGGCGATCGGGTGGAAGCCCGGCTGGCACACGGTCGGCTCGGTTGCCGGGTGGAGGAGATCCTCGAGTCGTGAACATGGGACGGATATTGCATTCCCTGGCGGCCCTTTGCCTGTGCCTTCTGCTGTCGGGCGTCGCCCGGGCGAACGAGGATGCCTGCGGACCGGGTGAGGCCGTGGTGGAGACGGTGCCCGGGGGCGTTGCGCTCCTTTCTCTGGGACGGGCAGCGGCGCCACGCCCCGTGGCCACCTGGCGCGATCGCCCGGTGCTGGTGACACGGCGCGGCGCCTGCTGGACGGCCCTGGTCGGGGTGCCGCTCGACTTCGCCCCCGGCACGGAAACGCTCGTGGTCCGGGCCGGGGAGACGACCACGAAACTGCGTTTCCGCATCCGCAGCAAGCGTTACCGGGAGCAGCACATCACGCTGAAGAATCGCCGTCAGGTCAATCCGAACCCCGAGGATCTCCGGCGGATCCGCCGGGAGACGGCCCGCATCCGCCGCGCACTTGCCACCTTCACGCCGGCGAGCATCCCCTTCCCGCAATTCGAATGGCCGGTACATGGCGAGATCAGCAGCCCCTTCGGCCTGCGGCGCTTCTTCAACGGGCAGCCCCGCAAGCCGCACAGCGGCATCGACATCGCGGCCCCGGAAGGCACACCGGTGCGGGCACCCTTCCCGGGCACGGTGATCGACACCGGGAACTACTTCTTCAACGGCAATTCGGTGTTCATCGATCACGGCGACGGGCTGGTGACCATGTACTGCCACCTGAGCCGGATCGACGTCGAACCCGGTCAGCGAGTCGAGGCAGGCGAGGTCATCGGCGCCGTCGGCCACACGGGGCGCGCCACCGGCCCCCACCTGCACTGGAGTGTCAGCCTCAA
>JALVEM010000203.1 GCA_027030825.1 Thiohalobacter sp. | reverse complement strand
AGTCCGAGCCTTCGCAGATGGCCAGCTGATGCACCGCCTGTCCCTCTCGTTCGGTATCCAGTTTCCCTGAGGCACGGACGCGATCGAAGACCTGCTTGGCATCGATCAGCATCTCCCAGCCGCGGTTCTTGTCGGGGGAGCCGATCCAGGTGGACAGGGTGCCATAGACCCAGCTGCCGGCCACCACGGTTTCCAGCGTTCCGCTGTCCGTGGCGTCGTTCGAGAGCACCTCGGAGAAGGTGGTGAGCTCGAGCCGCGGGTGCGAGGCGAGCCGTTCGTAGAGTCGCTGCAGAAAGCGATGGCCGTTCTCGGGGTAGTACTCCCAGGCGTTTTCGCCGTCCAGGATCACCGAGACGACGTGCCTTTCCGGATCCTCCAGGGCGCCGGCGATGTTCTCGAGATGGTGGACGAAGTTGGCCACGGCATCCTCGGCGTTCCAGCTCGAGTAGGTGAAACCGATGAGGTCGGACAGCCCGTCGTCCCGGAAGAAGCATTGCAGATCCGGGGCCGAGGCGAGCCGCCAGGGCCGAAACAGCATGTCTTCACGGCAGCAGTCCTTCTGCAGTCCGACCCGGCTCAGGCTGTTCATCAGGACCGACTCGCCCGACGCCGCCCAGCGGAACCCTTCCTCGGCGAGTATCTCCAGCGTCCGGCTGCTGATGGCGCCTTCCGAAGGCCAGCAGCCGACGGGTTCGCAGCCGAGCAGTTCGCCGAACACGCGCCGACCTTCGCGGATGTGCCAGCGCACCCGTTCCTCGCCCCCCGGATAGGGGGCGTTGTGCGGCAGGGGCGCCTCCGGCAGGGCCTCGCGGGCCGAGGCGATGTCGAGCAAAAGCGGCATGATGGGATGGGCATAGGGGGTCATCGAGAGCTCGACGCGGCCGGATTCGTGCAGCTGCCGATAGCGTGGCAGGAGACCGTCGATGACCTTGCCGATCAGTCCCAGCAGCCGGTGCCGGTCGGCGAGCGTGAACAGGTGCGCCTTGTCCTGCAGGGCCTGGACCGTCGGCTCGCTCCTGCGCACCGTCTCGCCCATCCAGGCCAGGTGATACCAGACCAGCAGATCGGCGAGGAACTGGTCGGTGACGTAACGCAGACCTTCGGGATGAGACAACACGTTGCGGGCCAGCGCCGCCAGCTCGCGATAGGCGGGAAAACGGTCGATCAGCCGTGTCTGGTTGGCGCGCAGACAGGCCCGGATGAGCCTGAGCCGATGATCCGGGTCCTCGGGCAGCACCGGGCTGGCCAGGGCGGCGAGCAGCGGGTCCGAGATGCCTTCGCCGGTGCCGAGACAGCGGCGGATCTGGTCGCCATAGTCGCGCAGCTGCTCGAGAAGCACGGGAGCGAAGTTGACGACGGCACGGGCGCCCGGCTGCGTCTCGAGATGGGCGGCCATGTCGCTGTAGTCCTTGATCGCATGGAGATAGGTCCAGGGCTGGCGGTACTCGCGCGTGACCGGATCCTGATAGCAGGGCTGATGCATGTGCCAGCACAGGACGACCCGGAGTCGCCCCTCATCGGACATGGTGCAGCTCCTGACCCAGCATTTCCGGCGTCACCAGCACCACGCCCCCTTCGCTGACGTAGAAGCGTTCGGCATCGGCTTCCGGATCGACACCGATCTCCGTGCCGGCGGGAATACGGCAGCCCTTGTCGATCACCGCCCGCTCGATGCGGCAGTTGCGGCCGATGTCCACGTTGGGGAGAACGACGGAATCCTCGACATGGGCGTGCGTGTGCACCTTGACGTTCGAGAACAGCAGCGAATGTCGCACCAGCGCGCCCGAGATGATGCAGCCGCCGGAGACCATGGAATCCACGGCCATGCCGCGCCGATCCTCGTCGTCGAACACGAACTTGGCCGGCGGCAGCTGTTCCTGATAGGTCCAGATCGGCCACTGCTCGTCATAGAGATTGAGCTCCGGAGTGACGCCGATCAGCTCGAGGTTGGCGGCCCAGAAGGCGTCCACGGTACCCACGTCGCGCCAGTAGCCCTGCTTGTTGGTGTCCTGGTCGCGGAAGCGGTAGGAAAGCACGCGATAGCGCTGGATGGCATACGGGATGATGTCCTTGCCGAAATCGTGCTCGGTCTCGGTCTCGTCCGCATCGCGAATCAGCTGTTCGTAGAGGAAGGGCGTGTTGAACACATAGATGCCCATCGAGGCCAGCGCATGCGTGGGTTTGCCGGGAATGGGTTGCGGATTCTCGGGCTTTTCCTCGAACTCCCGGATCCAGCCCTCCTCGTCCACGCGCATGACGCCGAAGGCCCTGGCCTTGTCGATCTCCACCTCGATGCAGCCGACCGTCATGTCGGCGCCGGACTGGACGTGCGCGGCGATCATGGGGCCGTAGTCCATCTTGTAGATGTGGTCGCCGGCCAGGATCAGGACGTAGTCCGGATTGTGCAGGCGGATGATGTCGAGATTCTGGTAGACGGCGTCCGCCGTGCCCTTGTACCAGGAACTCTCGATCCGCTGCTGGGCAGGCAGCAGTTCGACGAATTCGCCGAATTCGCCGCGCAGGAAGTTCCAGCCCCGTTGGATGTGCTGGATCAGGGAATGGGCCTTGTACTGGGTGAGCACCCCGATGCTGCGGATGCCGGAATTGATGCAGTTGGAGAGAACGAAATCGATGATCCGGAATTTGCCGCCGAAGGGCACCGCGGGCTTGGCCCGCCACAACGTCAGATGCCGCAGCCGGGATCCCCGGCCTCCCGCCAGCACCAGCGCCAGCGTCCTGCGCGTGAGCCGGCTGACGAAACGCAGCGAATCCCCCTGCTTGATATCCTGCATGTTCCCTCCTCGACCAGCCCGGGCATCCGTTCTCGGACGGCCATGTTACCATCACCCCTGCGCCCGAAAATGATACAAGTCATACACGGTACACGAAAGCATGACGACCGATCTCCGCGACCCGCCCTCGCCGGCCTTCTCGAACCGGGATCTCGAGCTTCTGGCCGCCGCCCGCCACCATGATCCCTTCGCGGTCCTGGGTCCCCATGCCCTGCCCGACGGCAGGGTGAGCGTGCTGGTCTATCAGCCCCATGCCCGCTGGGTCCGCCTGGTCGATCCGGATGCCGCCATGTCGCCCGCCGGCCTGCCGGGCATGTTCGTCTGGACGGGTCCGGCCGACCGGCTTCCCCGGCACTACCGGATCCGCTGGGGCAGCGGCGAACAG
>JALVEM010000202.1 GCA_027030825.1 Thiohalobacter sp. | reverse complement strand
CGCCGCCCAGGAAGGTGTCGCCGTTGGTAGCCAGCACCTCGAACTGCTTCTCGCCGTCGACGTCGGCGATCTCGATGATCGAGATGTCGAAGGTACCGCCGCCCAGGTCGTAGACGGCCACCTTCTGGTCGCCCGTCTTCTTGTCCAGGCCATAGGCGAGCGCCGCCGCCGTCGGCTCGTTGATGATGCGCTTGACGTCGAGTCCGGCGATGCGGCCGGCGTCCTTGGTGGCCTGGCGCTGGGAATCGTTGAAGTAGGCCGGCACCGTGATGACGGCTTCCTTGACCTCCTCGCCCAGGTAGTCTTCCGCGGTCTTCTTCATCTTCTGCAGCACACGCGCGGAAATCTCCGGGGGCGACATCTTCTTGCCCTTGACCTCCACCCAGGCGTCGCCATTGTCCGCCTTGACGATCTTGTAGGGCACGAGCTCGATGTCCTTCTGCACCTCGGGATCGTCGTACTTGCGGCCGATGAGCCGCTTGATGGCGAACAGCGTGTTCTCGGGATTGGTCACGGCCTGGCGCTTGGCGGCCTGGCCGACGATCACCTCGCCGTCATCGGTGAATGCCACCACCGACGGCGTGGTACGGTCGCCTTCCGCGTTCTCGATCACGCGGGGCTTGCCACCTTCCATGACCGCCACGCAGGAATTGGTGGTGCCCAGGTCGATTCCGATTATCTTTCCCATCTTGCCTGTCTCCAGTCTCTCTGTTGTCTCGTTTCTGTCGAAATTCCGTGGAAACCCGCGGGTTCCCTGCCTGCTGACTCAAGTGCGTCCATCCGGTGGGATTTCAAGCCCCGGGATCACTTCTGCTCCGCATCGGCCGGGGCCTTCGCCACGATCACCATGGCCGGTCGCAGCAGCCGGTCGTTCAATGTGTAGCCCTTCTGGACCACCTGGACGACCGTGTTCGGATCCACGTCGTCGCGCTCCTGCATGGACATGGCCTCGTGATAATCCGGATTGAATTTCTCACCCAAAGGATTGATTTCCTTGATTCCATGCTTCTCCATCGCGGAGGTCAGCATGCGCAGGGTCAGCTCCATGCCCTCCTTGAGCTTCTCCGGGTCGACATGCTGGGTCTCGGCGGTGGCGAGCAGCCCCATCTCCAGGCTGTCCTTGACCGGCAGCAGTTCGGAAGCGAACTTCTCCAGCCCGAACCGGTGCGCATTGGCGATGTCGCGTTCGCTCCGCTTGCGCAGATTGTCGATTTCGGCCTGCAGACGCAGGCACTGCTCCCAGCGTTCGCCGGCGAGGCGCTCGGCCTCCTCGAGGCGGGTCTTGAGGGTCTCCGGATCCTCGGTGGCTGCCGCCTCGACAGGCTCCGCCTCTCCGGATTCCGGTTCCGGGTCGGCCGATTCGACTTCCACCGGGATCTCCTTCTCGTTCTCTGGCATGATGTGATCTTCTCCTCGTCAAACGGATCGGCGCATGCACCCGTTGCCGGGTACAGGTTTCCAGCAATGGTTTATGGGGCCTGGCGGGAGGGATTCAAGACATTGCCCAGAATCCGCGAAGTGGCATCCACGATGGGAATGATCCGCTCGTAGGGCACGCGGGTGGGCCCGATCACGCCCACCACGCCGAGCACGCGGTTGCCTGCCCGATACGGCGCCGAGATCACGCTGCACTCCCCCAGCGGCTCGTAGCCGGACTCCTCGCCGATGAAGATCTGCACGCCCTCCGCGTTGGCGCACTGATCGAGCAGGTGCAGGATGTCACGCTTTTCGTTGAAGGCCTCGAACAGGCTCCGCAGCTTTTCGATGTCGCTGAGCTCCTGGAAGCTCATCAGGCGGGTCTCGCCCGAGAGCGCCAGATCCTCGCCGGAGTCGTCCGGCGTGATGGCCTCGCGCGCGAGCGAGATGGCCTCGCGCATCAGGCTGTCCATGTCGTCGCGGGCGCGCTGCATCTCGCGGATGAGTTCCTCGCGCACCTGCTGGATGTCCTTGCCGACGAAATGCGAATTGAGGTAGTTGGCCGCCGCCTGCAACTCGCGCTCGCCGTAGCGGCGTCGGGTGCGGATGATGCGGTTCTGGACTTCCTTCTCGTCGATCACGGTGATGACGAGCACCCGGTTCTCCGAGAGCGGCAGGAAATCGATATGACGCAGTGGCGCATGCAGGTGGCGCGGCATGGTGACCACGCCTGCACAACGGGTGAGACTGGAGAGCAGCTTGGAGGCCGCCTCGACGATCCGGCGCGTATCGGACGAGGCCACATCCACGTCGAGCTGTTCCTGCAGGGCCTCGATCGCCTGCTCGTCGAGCGGCTGGACCTCGATCAGGCTGTCGACGAAGAACCGGTAGCCCTGGATCGTCGGAACCCGGCCCGCCGAGGTGTGCGGCGAGCGCACCAGACCCAGCTCCTCGAGATCTGCCATCACGTTACGGATGGTGGCAGGGCTCAGTTTCATGCCCGACTGGCGCGCCAGCGTGCGCGAACCGACCGGCTCGCCCTCCTCGACGTATTTCTCGATGAGGACGCGCAGCAGGTGACGGGCCCGGTCGCTGAGCTCGGGGACGGGGCCGGCAACGGCCTTGCCTTTCCTGTTCGCCACCATGCGTTAGCACTCTTCTTTCGGGAGTGCTAACAAGGCTACCAGTCTCCCCCGGTACGGGTCAACCGACACCCCACCGCGGGAATGACGGAAGCCGCTGATCGAAAAGGCCTTCACCGCCGGTTTGCCGATCCGCGGCAAGCATGCTAGGTTGCCGCGAACGAGGAGGAACCCATGCCATTTTCCAGGATCGGCCTCATCTGCAAGCAGTCCGGCGATGCCCGGATCGGGAGCACGCTCGAGCGGCTGATCGCGTTTCTCCGGGCCCGCCGGCGCGAGATCCTCTTCGACACGACCACCATCGAGCACCTCGATCACACGCCGGCCACGCCGCTCGACCGCCAGTCGCTGGCCGAGTCCGCCGATCTGGCGATCGTCATCGGCGGCGACGGGACGCTGCTCAATGCCGCCCGCAGCCTCGTCGATGCCGGTGTCCCGCTGGTGGGCGTCAATCTCGGCCGGCTCGGTTTCCTGGCCGATGTCTCGCCGGATTCGATGGAGGCGTGCCTGGAGCGGATCCTCGACGGCGATCACATCGTGGATGCGCGCAGCCTGCTGCACGCCAGCGTCGTGCGGGGCGAGCAGGCCGTCAGCGACAGCCTGGCGCTCAACGACGTGGT
>JALVEM010000201.1 GCA_027030825.1 Thiohalobacter sp. | reverse complement strand
TCGATGAGCGTGGTTTCTGGATTCCGGATCTCGCTTCGCTCGCCCGGAATGACGGTAGAGGAAACATGCTCGCGCGGAATGACGGAAGAGGAAAAGTGCTCGCCCGGAATGACTGAGGAAAAACCGCTTTTTCGCCTCTCTGTCATTTCACAATGGTGCACGGTACCGACCCGGAATATCCACCCGTGGACATCCCGAAGGCACTCGCAGCTCCCTTGTCTGAAGATTGGCTGCATTTCTTGCGAGGTCCCGGATCTCCGCATCGCTTCGCGATGCTTCGTCCGGGACGACGAAGAAGTGACAAACAATAATCAATTCTCTCTGCGCCCTCTGCGCCTTTGCGCCCTCTGCGTTATGTATCAGATACGCCAGTAAGGACCCCTTGCGCCTTTTCGTTCTGTAGGCGTCCTTAAAGACTCCACCTGAAACAGCTTCCTTCCGTGTTTTCCGTGGATTCCGTGGCTATTCCCTACTCGAAGCGCCGGAAGACGAGGGTGGCGTTGGCGCCGCCGAAGCCGAAGCTGTTGGACATGACGGTCTCGAGATCGACGCCGTCCATCCGCTCGCGCACCAGCGGCAGCCCCTCGGCGGCGGGATCGGGATGCTCCAGGTTGAGCGTGGGGGCGATGAAGCCTTCCTGCTGCATGATGAGGCTGTAGATGGCCTCGTTGACGCCGGCGGCGCCCAGCGCATGGCCGGTCATGGACTTGGTGGAGCCGATGGGCGGCACCCGGTCGCCGAAGACGGTGCGCAGGGCCTCCAGTTCCTTGACGTCGCCGACGGGCGTTCCGGTGCCATGAGCATTGACGTAGTCCACCCGGTCGATGCCTTCGAGCGCCTGGCGCATGCAGCGCACGGCCCCCTCGCCGGAGGGGGCGACCATGTCGTGGCCGTCCGAGGTGGCGCCATAGCCGACCAGCTCGGCATAGATGCGGGCGCCGCGGGCCTGCGCGACCTCGAGTGCCTCGAGCACCAGGGTGCCGCCACCGCCCGAGATCACGAAGCCGTCCCGGTCCGCATCGAAGGGCCGGGAGGCGCGTTCGGGGGTGTCGTTGTACTTGCTCGACAGGGCGCCCATGGCATCGAACAGCATGGTCATGGTCCAGTGCACTTCCTCGCCGCCGCCGGCGAACATGCGGTCCTGCTTGCCGAACTGGATGAGTTCGGCAGCATGCCCGATGCAGTGGGCGCTGGTGGCGCAGGCAGAGCTGATGGAGTAGCTCACGCCCTTGATGTGGAAAGCGGTCGAGAGCACGGCCGAGTGGGTGCTGGACATGGTGCGCGTGACGCCGTAGGGCCCGATGCGGCGCACGCCCTTCGTGCGCAGCGTGTCGGCGGCCTCGACCAGGTTGGAGGTGGAAGCACCGCCGGAGCCCATGATCAGCCCGGTGCGCGGATGGGCGATCTCCGCTTCCTCGAGGCCGGCGTCCTCGATGGCTTCACGCATGGCGAGGTAGTTGTAGGCCACGCCCTCGCCCATGAATCGTTTCAGCTTGCGGTCGATGAGCTTCGAGGTATCGAGCTCGATCGGTCCGTGCACCTGACTGCGCAGGCCGAGCTCCCGGTATTCTTCAGAGAATCCGAGGCCGGAGCGCCCTGCCCTGAGCGATTCGGTGACTTCCTTTCGATTGAAACCGATGGGAGAGACGATGCCGATTCCGGTGACGACGACGCGACGCATGATGCCGATCAGAAGTTTTCCGTACTGGTGAAGAGTCCGACGCGCAGATCCCTTGCCTCGTAGATCTTTCGGCCATCCACTTCCATGATGGCATCCGCGATGCCCATGAAGAGGCTGCGGCGGATGACGCGCTTGATGTCCACCTGGTAACGCACCAGGGAGGCCGAGGGCGTGACCTGGCCGGTGAATTTCACCTCGCCGGCGCCCAGGGCCCGTCCGTGGCCGGGGCCGCCCAGCCAGCCGAGATAGAAGCCGACCAGCTGCCACATGGCATCGAGGCCGAGGCAGCCGGGCATGACCGGGTCACCCTCGAAATGGCATTCGAAGAACCAGAGATCCGGCCGGATGTCGAGTTCGGCGACGACCTCGCCGCGCCCGTGTGCACCGCCTTCCTCGCTGATGTGGGTGATGCGGTCGAACATGAGCATGGGCGGCAGCGGCAGCTGGGCGTTGCCGGGACCGAACAGTTTGCCGTGACCACAGGCGATCAGGTCGTCGTATTCGTAGGCGTGCTTGCGCTCCAGGGCTGTCTCTTCGTCCGCCATGTCGAGGATATCCTTGCAGGGAGCGCGTATTGTAGCCCAGCCCGCATGTTGCACCAAGGCGGAAGCGGGCGGTCGTCGTGGACGAAGCGAGGCGCAGAGCCGGAACCTCGCAAAGTTGGCCGATGCGGTGTGAAGCGGCGGCTTCGTTGTCGAGGTCCCGGATACCGCGCTATGCGCGGTTCCGGGACGACGGGGAATGACCGTTCCCTCGAGTCATCCCGGAAGCCCGCGAAGCGGGCTATCCGGGATCCAGGAGGTACATGAACCACGCCAGCAAGGATCCGCGTGGTTTCTGGATTCCGGCTCGCGCTCCCCGGCTAAGGCCGGGTCGCCTGGGCCGAAATGACTTCACTCCCGTCATTCCGGACGGCGCACAGCGCCGATCCGGAATCCAGGAACGGAATGAACCACGGCGGCATGGAGTGGCGTGGTTTCTGGATTCCGGGTCTCGCTTCGCTCGCCCGGAATGACGAAAAGAAGCGACAGCCCCCGGAACGACAAAAGGAAGCGACAGCCCGCCCGGAATGACCGGAGAAGAGAATCACATCGTCAGGCATGACGGAGGAAGCAGAACCGCCGGTACGCATGCTGCGGCAGGCGGAGGCAGCTGACGATGGAGTCGGGTCTCAGTTGCCCAGTCTGGCGCGGATTTGCTCGAGGCACTCGTCCAGCGCTCCGTCGCGGGCGGTGCTCCAGGCTTCTATGATCGGCAGTATCTGTCGCAGCAGGTTGTCCAGGTGAGGGACTACCTGCGGACGCTTCTCTTCATCGGCGAGCCAGGCCAGCGCCTGTTCGAGCGAAGCGGGTGGTTCCTGGTCCGGTGCGGTCACCGAGGGTTCGGGGGCGGCTTCCCTGGAGGGTGGTTCCTCGGCGCTGCGCTGATCGAACAGTACCCGGTTGCCGCCGGCGGCATGGGCACGGCCGAGCAGGCGCTGGCCTTCCCGGAGCATCTGTTCGAAGCTGGAGTCGCGATGGATGCCGGGGGCGACCACGGCGGCA
>JALVEM010000200.1 GCA_027030825.1 Thiohalobacter sp. | reverse complement strand
CACGGGGGTTGACTGGACCGATGTCAGGCTCGAGTTGAGCGGTTCGAGCGGCGGTGCGGGCATCGGCATCACCGGTCGCGCCCGCTCCGGGGAAGGGGGCATCGCGATCGAAGGGCGACTCCGCCTGACTTCGCTGGCCGACTGGCGACTGGAGCTTCGGGTCTCGGGCAGCGACGCCCTGGTGGCTGCCCTGCCCGAGGCCCGTGTCGTCGTCTCGCCCAGGCTCCGGCTATGGTTGCGGCCGCATCGGGTGCGGGTGGAGGGGCGCGTCACGGTGCCGGAGGCCCGGCTGAAGCCGGTGAAGCTGAGTCAGCCGGTGCGGGTGTCGCCGGATGCCTTGGTGGTCGGTGCCGAGGGTGACGAGACGGGCGCCGCGGGCTGGCGCACGGCGGCCCGGATCGAGATCGTACTGGGTGATGACGTCCATTTCGAGGGCGGCGGCCTGCGGGCACGGCTGGGCGGCCGCCTGACGGTGATCGACCGGGGGGAGGGTGTGCCGGTGGCGAACGGCCGGCTCGCCATTCGCGAAGGCACGTTTCGCCTGCAGGGGGCGCCGATCGCCATTCGCCGGGGAATGCTGCTCTATGCCGACACGCCCCTCGAGGATCCGGGGCTCGACATTCTGCTCGAACGGGAGACGGAGCGCGCCCTGGTGCGCGCCAGGATCGGCGGCACCCTGCAGGCGCCGGTACTGGAGCTCTCGTCCGATCCGCCCCTGCCCCAGACCGAGACGCTGGCCCTGCTGCTGACGGGCAGGGAGGCCTCCGATGCCGGTCCTGCCGAGGGCCGCTGGCTGCTCGAGGCCGCAAGGCGCTTGGGCCTCGTCGGGGGCAACCTGCTGGGCCAGCGGCTCGGTGAATCGATCGGGCTCGCCGAAGCCCGGCTCTCCCTGGGCGAGTCCCTCAACGAGGCCGCGCTGGCACTCGGCACCTGGCTCTCGCCGCGTCTGTATGTTTCCTGGACCATCGGTCTGTTCGATCCGGTGGCGGCGATGCGGATCCGCTACCGCCTCGGCCGGCATCTCCAGCTGGAGATCAACAGCGGGGCCGAAGGCAGCGGCGGCGACATTCTCTACACTATCGAGAAATGAATGAGAGTCAGAGATTCTCGGCGGCGAAGTCCGCCAGCCGCGAGCGCTCGCCCTGGCGCAGGGTGACGTGGCCGGCGAATTCCCACTGCTTGAAGCGGTCGACCACGTAGGTGAGTCCGGAGTTGGTCTCGGTGAGATAAGGCGTGTCGATCTGGGCGATGTTGCCCAGGCAGACGACCTTGGTCCCGGGGCCGGCCCGGGTCACCAGGGTCTTCATCTGCTTCGAGGTGAGGTTCTGGGCCTCGTCGATGATCAGGTACTTGTTGAGGAAGGTGCGACCGCGCATGAAATTCAGCGAGTGGATCTTGATGCGGTGCGAGAGCAGATCGTTGGTGGCCGCCCGGCCCCAGTCGCTGCCGTCGGACCGGGTGAGGACCTCGAGGTTGTCCATGAGCGCCCCCATCCAGGGCGTCATCTTTTCCTCTTCCGTGCCCGGCAGAAAGCCGATGTCCTCGCCGACCGGGACGGTCACCCGCGTCATGATGATCTCGCTGTAGCGCTTCTCCTCCAGCGTCTGTGCCAGGCCGGCGGCGAGCGCCAGCAGGGTCTTGCCGCTGCCTGCCTGACCAACGAGGCTGACGAAATCGATGTCCGGATCCATCAGGAGATTGAGCGCGAAGTTCTGCTCGCGGTTTCTCGCATTGATTCCCCAGACGTTGTGGTTGCTCTTGCGGTAGTCGGCCAGCACCTCGATGACCGCCTCGTCGTCCTCGAGCTCCCGGACGATGGCCTCGAAGCCGTTCCCGCCCGGCATGTACAGGCACTGGTTGGGGAACCACTCGCGCGTGATCTCGCCGCCGATGCGATAGTAGCTGCGTCCGTCGCGCTGCCAGGAATCGGTCCGGTCGGCGTGGCGCTCCCAGAAGTCCTCCGGCAGTTCCGCCACGCCGGTATAGAGCAGGTTGACGTCTTCCAGCACGCGGTCGTTGTAGTAGTCCTCGGCATGGATGCCGAGCACGGCGGCCTTGATGCGCAGGTTGATGTCCTTGGAGACCAGGGTCACGCGGGTGTCGGGACGCTCCTTCTGGAGCGCGAGCGCCGTGCGCAGGATGTTGTTGTCCGGAACGTTGCCGGGCAGGGCGTCCGGCAGCTCGAAGGGCATGCTGCGGGTCTGGATGTAGAGGGTGCCGCTGGACTGCAGGCTCGGGTCCGTGGTCTCGATCGGACGCCGGGAGAGGGGGATGCCGCGCTCGATGTCGCGCTGTTCGCTGTCGCGCGTGAGCTCGTCCAGAAACCGGTTGACCTGGCGGACGTTGCGGGCGACCTCCGAGGTCCCCTTCTTGGCGGCGTCGAGTTCCTCGAGCACCACCATGGGGAGGAAGACGTCGTGTTCCTGGAAGCGGAAGAGGGCCGTGGGGTCGTGCATCAGCACGTTGGTGTCGAGCACGAAGAGCCGTCGTCGGGTCATGGGACGAGGATACCGGAGGTGGTGGATTCAGGCCAGCGGCCGGTCGGATTCCGGCACGGGCAGGATCTCGAACGCCAGTGCGTCCAGGTCGCCGATGGCGTAGGTGGCAGGCGCACCGACGCCGCCCACGGTGCCGGGATTGACGACCGGCGTCTCGCTGCCTTCGAGATTGCGCACCCGGGTGATGGCGGCCTTGTGGTCATGGCCGCAACAGACGAGATCCCAGCGTCCGGTGGTGGCCATGGCCTCGGCATAGTGGGGATAGTGGACCAGGAAGATGCGGCGTCCGCCCAGCTCGATGCCGGCATCCTGGCCGTAGAAGCGGACCACGCTGCCGGGCCGGGATGCGATGCGGCTCATCATGTAGAGGTCGCCGGTGTTGTTGCCGTGGATGACGTGCACCGGCAGGCCCAGATCCTGGAGCACCGACAGCGTGCTGGGGGCGACCACGTCGCCGCAGTGCAGCACGGCTTCGGCGCCGCGGTCGCGCGCATCCTCCACCGCCGCCCTCAGCAGCGGCCGGTTGTCATGACTGTCCGAGACGATGCAGATCTTCATCTTTCAGGTGAAGAGTGAGGCGTGAGGCGTGAGAGGTGGGGCGTGAGGAGCGAGGCGTCGGGCGTGCAAGGTGATCGAGGCATGAGGGCATGCCCCCGTCGGCTCCGGCGGCTCGTCCGCGGCGCGGATGCCCTGCGCTTCTCGGCCAGTCGCGCGCTCGCGGAACTCGCCCCTG
>JALVEM010000199.1 GCA_027030825.1 Thiohalobacter sp. | reverse complement strand
TGGCGAAAAATACCGACTGTACGAAGTCGAGCGGCAGTTTCAGGTAGATCATCACGAAGTAGAAGAGCAGGAAGGAGGAGATCACGCCTGCCACACCCAACCAGCTGGCCATCACCAGCACCTGCCCCATGTCCCAGCGGATGGGTCGGTTGCGCAGCCTGGTGTTGTCATAGGCAATGGCCAGGATCGGGATGTCGTTGAGCAGCGCCAGCACGATGATCATCAGCGCCGTGATCGGGTAGAACTCGAACACGCCGATGGCCAGGCCCATGAAGAAGACGATGCGGATGGTCTCGGCAATGCGGAAGATGGTGTAGCTCTGCATGCGCTCGAAGGTGATACGCGCCTGCTTGATGGCCTCCAGGATGACGCCCAGGCCGGGCGCCGTGAGCACGATGTCGGCCGCGGCACGGGCGGCGTCCGTGGCGCCGCTGACGGCGATGCCGGCATCGGCCTTCTTGAGTGCCGGCGCATCGTTCACGCCGTCGCCGGTCATGCCGACGATGTGATCGGCCTTCTGCAATTCGTCGACGATGAAATACTTGTCCTCCGGATAGACCTGGGCAAACCCGTTGGCCTGCTCGATCTGCCTGATGATCTCGGATTCGTGGCGCTTCACGGTACCGGCAGGCAAGGGCATGTTGTCGAGTTCCTTGCGTACCTGCTTGACGACTTCTTCCGCCTTTCTGTCCGCTTCTTCCCTGGAGAGATTACCTTCCAGGACATTCAGCAACGCCCTGGAGATCAGGCGGACCAGGAACAGGTATTCCTCGGTGCTCTGCCCCTTGAGCTCGCGCACATCCTCGATCCGGTCGCCGATGTCGAGCATGCGGGCGATGGTCCGGGCCACGGCGATATTGTCGCCGGTCACCATCTTGACCTCGACGCCCTGTTGTCGAAGCTGGGCGATGACGTCCTTCGAGTCTTCCCGTGGCGGATCGAACAGGGGAATCAGGCCGATGAAGGTGAAATCATCGTCACCTTCCCGCTTGATGGCGACACCCAGGGTGCGATAGCCCTTCTCGGCGAAATCCTCGACCTGCCGGTACGCAGCCTGCTTGTCGAGGCCTTCCTCGTGACAGAGCTCGATGATGACCTGCGGAGCACCCTTGGCGGCGATCAGCCGCTTGCCGTCGGGACCGATCAGAGTAGCCTCGGTACGCTTGCGTACCGGATCGAACGGGATGAACTTCTCGAGCCGGTACTGCTGCAGTCGATCCTCCAGGCCCAGCCTTTCGACCTCCGAGAAAATGGGTTCTTCGATCGGATCCCGGTTTTCCTTCCGGCTGGCGAGAGCGGCATAGAGGAACAGATCCTCTTTGCGGAACCGCGGATCCAGGTAGGGATCGGCCAGGCTCATACGGTTCTGGGTCAGGGTGCCGGTCTTGTCCGAGCAGAGCACGTCGACGCCAGCCAGCTCCTCGATGGCGTCCAGACGACTGACGATCGCCTGATGTCGCGCCAGCACCATGGCGCCGATGGCCATGGTCACGGTGAGTACGGCCGGCATGGCCACCGGGATGGCCGAGATGGTCAGCACCAGGGAATAGATCAGCAGGTCGATGGGGGGTTCATGGCGCGCGAAGCCGAGGACGAGGAGGATGACGATCACGACCAGGGTCAGGGCGATCAGGAAGTCGCCGACCTTGATGACCATCCGCTTGAAATGGCTGCGTTCGGCCAGTTCCGCCTTGGCCACCAGGCCGACCGTACGGCCGAATTCGGTGTTGAGGCCGGTGCCGGTGACGACGGCTTCCATCTCCCCCTGCTTGACCACGGTATTGGCGAAGGCCCTGGCGCCGGCCTGCTTGTTGACGGGCAACGACTCTCCGGTGAGGGCGGACTGATCCACGAGCAGGAAATCGCCGCCGCCGATGAGCAGGACGTCGGCCGGGATGATGTTGCCGATCTTCAATTTGATGATGTCGCCGGGCACCAGCTCGGCGGCATCCACCTCCTGCCAGCGCCCCTCACGCTTGACCAGGGCTTTCAGAGCAAGTTTGCTCTTGAGCACCTCGATGGCGTTCAGCGCCTTGGACTCCTGATAGAAGTCCACGAAGGCGTTGACCAGCAACAGAATCATGATGATGACGAAGTCTTCCCAGCGCTGGGCGATCGCGGAGAGGACGGCAGCGGTCTCGATCATCCAGGGGATGGGGCCCCAGAAGCGGGCGAACAGGCGCTGCCACCAGGTCTTCTCCCGGGCCTCGATCCGGTTGAGGCCGTATTTCTGCTGGCGGATGCGGACCTCATCACTGGAGAGCCCGGTTTCGGGGTCGGTTTCCAGTCGGGACAGCGTCTCACTGATCTCGGACGGCAGATCCTTGTCGTTGCTCATGATCGGGCATCTCCAACATGAGTCGGGAAATCAGGCATATCGTACGAAACCCGTCGATCCTGTTCCGGGGTGATCATTCACGCATGACTTCCCCGAGTGCGTTGCTGCAAACGCCGCCGGGTCAGGCGGAAATAGATCCATTCCGTGCCCAGGCTACCGCCCAGGACCATCCAGGTGGCATAGAAGGCGTTGCGTGCCGTCTGCCACTGATAGTGGAGCAGCAGCAGAAACACGGCCAGCACCACCGCAAATCCCGTAGCGATGACCACGGGATTGCCTCCGAACCGCCTCCGCATGCGCCAGTGCGAAGCCAGTACGAACAGATAGATCACCATGAAGATGCTGCTGGTGATCGAAGCAATCCCGTTGAGATTGAACAGCAGGGCGAACACGATCCCCAGTCCCGCCGTGATGTAGAGGCCTTCCATGGAGCCGAACCAGAGCTTGCGGTCGAAGGTTTTCGGCAGCACGCCATCACGCGCCAGGGCATAGGCCACGTTGGCGCCCCCATAGAGGGTGGCATTGAGTGCCGAGGCAATCGAGAACAGTGCGCCCCAGGTGACCAGAAGATAGCCTCCACTGCCAAGGAAGGGGCGGGCAGCTTCGGCCAATGCATAGTCTTCCGCCTTGACGAGTTCGGGCAGGGGCAGGTTGCCCACGGCAACCACGGAGACCAGCACATAGACGACGCTGACGACCAGAATGCTGGTATAGATGGCGCGAGGCACGTTCCGCTCCGGATCCTCCATGTGTTCCGAAGCATTGGTGACCAGGCCGAACCCCATGTAGGAGAGAAAGAAGATGGCCGTGGCGTTCAGGATGCCGGGAAGGCTGTCCCGTGAGACATGGGGCAGGATACGTTCGGCCTGGATGCTCCAGATGCCGAGTACCACGAACAGCAGCAGGATGCCCAGCTTGATCGCCACGATCCAGAACTCGGCCCGACCCACGCTGGACGAGCCCATGACACCCAATGCCGTGAAGACCAGCACGATGCACACTTCCACGATGCTTTCCAGCCCGCCCGTGCCCGGCAAAGGCAGCAACGGCAGGAAATAGCCGGCAAAGCCTTTAGCGAAGAGGGCGATCGAGATCACATAGGTCATCCAGAACAGGAAGCTGAGCGCGCCGGTCAGCAGGTTGTTGCCGAAGGCCTGAAGTATGAACTCCATCGGCCCGGCATCGGAGACCATGCGGCTGCCCAGCCAGGCATAGGAATAGGCCACCAGCAGGGCCACCAGGCCGGAAATCACGAACACGAGTGGCAGATTGTTGCCGGCGATTCGTGCGCCCAGACCGAAGATGGAAAAGATGCTGGCGCCGATCATGGTACCGACTGCGAGCGAGACGGCCTGGACGAGGCCGATCCGGTCGTGATTCCGGGATTCTTCCTGCATGTCGCGAAATTCCTGGATGCCGATTGCTCGCAGAGAATGACCGGCTAAGGAAGAAGATTCAATGATCCAGGGCAAGCATGTACAGAAACGTCTGTCCCGGCCTGTTGCAGGTAATGAAACCCGTCAGGGATCCGATTCGAGCGATTGCATCAGCAGCCGTGAGTCCAGGCCGCGGCTGCGTGTGCGCGGCGGCAGATCGGGCGGCTTCACGCCGCGCAACCAATCCGCCAGCGGCTGGATGACCGGGGGCTCGCCTTGGTCGCCATACCAGGGATCGACCGCGAACCGCCTGCCGGTGGCCTTTTCCTCGATCACCGCCGTCCAGTGGACATCGAAGAGGTGTGGCGCCCGTCTTGCGCGGCCAGTCACGCGATGCCAGTGGAGCAGCCCGGCGCGTTCGAGCGCCTCGAGTTCGGAGAGTGCGGTCAGGGATTCGTCGATGCAGTCCTGCTGCCCCGGCAGGCCCGCCCAGGGTTGGCTGCCACCATAGTCGTTGCCCACGGGCGTGAGCTTTCCGATGGTCCGGTCCATCAGGGTGATTGCCCTGCGGATCCGTTCCCGTTCGACGGCAGGACTGGAGGCGGCCGGCAGGAAGAGTGTCCGTATCCGTCTCCAGACGGCGTCCGGGAGCGTGACTCCTGTTCGTGAACTGCAGCCATAGTCCCAGCAGACGGCGAGTTCGGGCGCATGTGGCGTGGCGGCCCAGAGGACAGGCTGGAACAGCAGCAGAAAACCTGCGAGAAGGCGGAGGATCATCCGGTGCATCCTTCCTCGGTTACTGCCGACTGCAAGGAAAACGATCACTTGCAATGGTGTCGGGATCTATGTTAGCAAGGGAGAGTAATAGGGGCATCGATTTCTGCGGGGGGAAGATGAATTCCAGTCTCAGGGGCAGGGTTATCGCCGTTGCGACAGCGCTCGTCGTCGTGCTCGTCGGCGGCTGTCAGACCACACCGACACGCAAGACGGCCATGAGCGCACCGAACGGCGCAGTCGATCCGGAAGACTACCTGCCGGTCGATTGCCTGCTGCCAGGGCAGGTCAGGCGTATCGGAAACACGACCTATCTCACGCCACGGCGTCCGGTACGTACCAGCGCCATCGACTGCCGCATCCGCGGCGGCGAGTATGTCGCCTATGACCGAGCCGATTACCGCTGGGCCTTGAAGGTCTGGCTGGAGGCTGCGAAGCAGGGGGATCCCGAGGCCCAGACCTATGTCGGCGAGATCTACGAGCGCGGCATCGACGGCCGGCCCGACTACCGCCAGGCGATCGAGTGGTATCGCAAGGCCGCCGAGCAGGGCTACCGGCGTGCCATGCGCAAGCTGGGCTATTTCTACGAGAAGGGGCTCGGCGTTCCCCAGGATCCCGTGGCCGCACTCAACTGGTATCGCCGCGCCGCTGGACTGGAAGAGGACGGGCTGATGTACGCAACCCAGTTGCGTGCCGAGGTGGCGAGACAGGTTCGTCTGCGCCTGAGCGAACTGGAGCGCAGGCTGGCCGACTACCGGCGCCAGGCAGCGCGGTTGCGGCAGGCGCTGCAGGAGACGAAGCGGCGACTGAATCGGCTCGGCGAAGGGGTGGATGCGCCGCTTCGCGGCGAGCTCGAACGACGGCTTGCCGAACAGGAAAGGGCACTTCAGGCTTCCCTGCAGCGCGAGAAGCGTCTGCGCGCGCTGCTGGAGCAGAAGTCCGAAGAGACTCGCATCCTTCGCCGGCAGCTCGAATCCCGCCGCAAGGCGCTTGCCGAGGCGGAGGCCCGCTTGCAGCAGGCCCGGGCCGAGCTCGACAGTCTCTATGCACGCCTGGAGACCACGAGATCCTCCGACGCCGCTCGTGCCAGGGAGCTGGAGCAGGCCATCGACGAACGCGAACGTCGGCTGGCCGAATTGCGTGACGAGGTGGCGCGCCTCGATGCCGAGGCCAGGCAGCTGCGGCGGCGCCTGGCGAGCGGGCAGGAGGAGGTGGCACTGCCCGGCCCCAGCATCGAGATCGTGCGGCCACTGGCCGTCGTCACGCGTGACACGAAGCCTCGCATCCTGTATCGCGAAAACGAGGCCGCCGTGATCGTCGGGGAGGTCGAAGCCCCGGCCGGCCTGGACAGGCTGCTGGTCAACGGCAGGCCCGTTGCGCCGGACGAGAAGGGGCGATTCCGGATCCGTCTCGATCGGGTGCGTCCGAACATGGATTTGCGTATCCAGGCCAGGGACGCCCTCGCGCGCGAGGCCGTGCTCGAGTTCACCCTGGTGCCGGAGCCGCCGCCTGCACGGGATGAGGGTGATTTCGCGGGCCTGGAGTTCGGCCGTTATTTCGCGCTCGTCATCGGCAACAACGATTACCGGCATCTGCCGCCACTGAAATCCGCAGCCCAGGACGCTCAGGCCGTCCATGATCTGCTGGTGGAGCGCTACGGCTTCCGTTCGCGACTGCTGCTCAATGCCACGCGCGAGCAGATCATCGCTGCCCTGGGCGAGATGCAGGCCCTGGTGGGCGAGAAGGACAATCTGCTCATCTACTACGCCGGTCACGGCAAGCTGGTCGAAGGGCGCGGCTACTGGTTGCCCGTGGATGCCGAACCCGACGAGATCACGCGCTGGATCCCGAACAGCACCATCACGGACCTGCTGGAAATCACGAAGGCACGCCATGTCATGGTGGTCGCTGATTCCTGCTATTCGGGATCCCTGAGCGGCATGGCGGTGCCCAGGCCGCTGCAGACCGCAGTGACGAAGGTTTCTCCACGCTGGGTGAAGGCCATGCTCAAGCGACGTTCCCGAACCGTGCTCACCTCCGGCGGTCTCAAGCCCGTGCTGGACGTCGGCAAGGGGCGGCATTCGGTGTTCGCCCGCGCCTTTCTCGATGCGTTGCAGGGAAGCGGCAGCCTGATGGACGGCTATCGGCTGTATCAGCGCATCGTGGAGCCGGTGCGCCAGGAAGCGCTGCGTTTCGGTCTGGATCAGACGCCCACCTATGCGGCCATTCTCGGTGGAGGGGGGATCAGCGGCGAATTCTTCTTCGTGCCGCGTACCGGTGCGCTCGCCGATGCCGCTGTTCCGGAGTGGCGACCGGCAGACCTTGCAGCGCGAACGGATCAGTTCGCCGGGTTCTCTTCCTTCAGCCGCTCGTCGAGGCGCCTGAGCCCCTTGTGATCCGGGAAGTATCGCAGGCTTTCTTCCACCAGCAGGCGCGCCCGGTCGAGCTGTTCGGTCGAATACAGCCGGTTGGCCTCGGCCAGCAGATACTCGGCGATCTTGTCCAGGCCCTTGCGCGCCTGGGCGTTCCAGGGATCGAGCTTCAGCACGGCCTTGTAGGCCTCGTACGCGTTGCTGCCCGGGGGTGACACGAGTCGTCCCGCCTCGCGGTTGAGATCGGCGATCTCGAGCAGATCGGCGATCTCCGCCCGGGTTTCCGGAGGCAGCTCGGTCGGAAACAGGCGATGCCACAGGTATTCCAGTTGCGGCTGGAACTGCAGCGTGAGCCCGACACCCGCAGCCAGCACCAGCATGACGACGAGCGCCACCGTGCGCGGGTTCATGCCCTGACCCGGGCGCCTGCCGCTCAGTTCGACGAAGAACTGCTGTACCGACGCCGTGCGGGCCTCGCGATCGAAGGCCAGCCCGTGTTGCAATGCCTTCCAGGCCCGTCTCGGGATCTTCTTCGAGACGGGTTCCGGCGTCATGCCTCGCGCGCGTGCCTCGTCTGCCGGAAGGCGCCGGAACGGATGACGGCCCGTGAGCAGCTCATAGGTCACGCAGGCCAGGGCATAGACGTCGTCTCTCGGATCCGGATCCTTGCCTTCGAGCATCTCGCAACTCGCATAGGCCGGGGTGAGCGCGCCCAGGGTGCCGGGATCGAACAGGGTGGCGTCGACTCCGGACCCCTGTCCCGTGCCGGCGCTGGAGACCGGGCCACCGGCCGCACCTTCGTGCAGACGGCTGCCGTGCAAGGCCCGTGCAATGCCGAAGTCCAGGACCTTCACCGTACCCTCACGTGTCACGAAGATGTTGCCGGGCTTCAGATCCGAATGGACGATGCCCTTTTCATGCGCATAGGCGAGGCCGGACACGATGCCTTCGACGATGGGCAGCACGTCCCGGAACGGCATGCCGTAGGGGTGGCGGCGCAGCAGCTCCTTGAGGGACTCGCCCTCCAGGAGCTCCATGGTCATGAAGACGATGGGACCGTCGCGGTCGAAATCGTAGACGGTGACCGTGTTCGGATGGGCCAGCTTCTGCGCCTTCTTGGCCTCGCGCTGCAGGGCGATGAAGGCCGCAGGATGCTCGCGAAAGTCTCCCGAGAGCACCTTCACCGCAATCCAGGGATCCCGGTCGTGCGCTTCTTCCTTGCGCAGATCACGGGCCTTGAAGACAGCGCCCATGCCTCCGCGACCCAGCAGCGATTCCAGCACGAAACGGTCCTTGAGCCGGTCGCCCGGTTCCGGTTCCCGGGGGGCCGACGGCGGTGTCGAATCATCCGTCGTTCCGGTGGCTGCAGATGCCGGCTGATGGCGCGTGGCCGCCTCCCGGGATGCGGGATGCGCCACCGTGGAAGCGCTTTCCTGTCCGGACGTACCGATCGAAGCAGCAGCCGGTGCATCCGACGCTTCCCCTGCAGTCATCAGGCGGGTGGCTTCATCGTCCCCCTGAGGTGCCGCGATGCGAGTCCCGTCATCGTCTTTCTCCTCGACGAACGGCTCGCCTTCGCGCGTCTGCAGGATGCGCGTCGCATCGGTGTTCTCGGTTTCCGAGCGTGCCGCTGCGAGCAGGACTTGGAGCGAAGAGGGCGATTCGGGATGTGCCTGGTTCCATGCTTCGATGGCGGCTTCCAGCTCGCGCAGGTCGGCTTCGCCCGCGAGGCTGCGCCGCGCCAGTTCCAGAAGACTCGGGGGCGGCAGGGACTCGGTCATGGATCGCAACAGCGAAGCAGGATCAGGGTCACGTTGTCGTGGGCGCCGCGGGCGAGCACCGCCTCGAGCAGACGGTCGGCCGCGGATTCCAGCGACGGGCTGCCGGACAGCATGGCTGCGAGTTCCTCATCGGCGAGTTCCCGCGTGAGCCCGTCGGAGCAGAGAAGAAAGAGATCACCGGAGGCGATTTCGAAACGACGGCGATCGATTTGCAGCGACTCGTCCATTCCCACGGCGCGCGTGATGACGTTGGCGTTCGGCAGCTGCTCGGCCTCTTCGGGGCGCACCATGCCCTGGTCGATCCATTCCTGCACCATGCTGTGATCATGGGAGAGCTGTTCGAGCACCCCTTCGCGGAGGCGATAGAGCCGGCTGTCGCCCACCCACAGGGCTTCGGCAGCTCCGCCCATCGCCACGAAGGCCACGACCGTGGAACCCACGGGCTCGTGGATCTCGCGGGATTTCTCCTGAATGCGGTGGTGTGCGGCCTGAAGGGCGGCGATGACCCGCTCGGCGCGATCCGGTTCCGGAGTGGCCGGCAGGGCATCCAACGCCTCGACGATGCTGCGACTGGCATAATCGCCCCGCGCATGCCCACCCATGCCGTCGGCCACCGCCCAGAGGCAGAGATCGGGACGTGCGATGTAGGCATCTTCGTTGACTTCCCGCTGGAGCCCGGGATGACAGCGTATCGCCGTCTCCCAGCCCGTGCAGGCATTCAGTGCAGGTGTTTCCATCGCCCGTCGGTTCCCTGTGTGTCGAGCAGCAGCGAGAAGTCGCCCGGTGGCGGCAGGCCGCGTGCAATCACCAGGCTGCGTTCCGGAGTATCCATTCTTTCCATGCCCCAGAGCGAGGCCGGACCGTAGGCACGGTCGAGCAGTCCGGGCAGCAGCGGCATCAGCAGACCCCGCCAGTCGGTCGCGGCCTGCCGACGCAGGGCGAGAGCATCGGCCAGGGGTTCCCGATGTTCCGTCGGGGGCGGTGAGAGCTGTCGAAGCCGGTCGTGGAACCCTTCCAGGTCGAAACCATCGTCGAGGGCCGTCACCAGAAGGCTGGCTGCCTGGCGATACCACTCGTCCGCGAGCAGGAAAGCCGCCATCGCGCTGCGGTCACCGATGGAAGTCGCCAGCGTGAGCGGAAAATAGCGTCCGACCCGGTCCACGCTCGGCATCAGCAGCCCCAGCCATGCCTCCTCGCCACAGATGCCCGGCGCCAGGGCGAAACGCCAGACGGGAGACACCAGGTAACGATCGAGCCAGTCGTCACCGAGCTGTTCCCGGCTCACGGCGATGGACTGCTGCAGCCAGGCATCCCAGGGCTCCACGAAGTGGCGGGGCAGATCACGCTGCACGAAATCGCCGTGGGTGTGCACCTTGCCGAAGAAGCCGATGCTCATCGCCGTTCGTCAGAGTTGCCCCGGACACTGGAAGTTGCGCATCACGCTCAGCCGGAAGGGATTGATGACGCTGTCCGCCTGCAGGCGGAACTCGGCCTTGAGTCCGTCCTTGCCGAAGGTGATGCGGTAGCGATCCGCGGCGCCGTCCCGCTGGAGGCCGGAGGCATCGAGCAGCCGGAACCAGGCCCAGGGGCCCTTGAGGCTGACGCGATGCTCGTTCCGCTGCACGTCCTCGAACAGCAGGCGCACCCAGGGCTTGTCGGGGGTCGGCCAGGTGAAGTGCTGGCTGCGGGGCGGGCCATGGCGGTATTCGAGCTTCTGGCCGCCGAGATCCAGCGACAGCCTCCGCACCCTGGAATCCATGCGGATGGGTTCGAGCGAGAAGCCGACGTTCGGCTTGCGTCCGCCGTCGCCGAAGAAGGCGTCGCGGATGGCGGCTGCCCGTTCGAACTGGCGCAGGGTGGCCTCCGACAGCGTGCCTTCGCTGCGCAGCCGCCAGGGTCGTGTACTCGTGTCCACGAACGGGGCCAGGTAATCCTGGAAGAAGCTGTCCATGATGCCGCCGGGAGCGAAGAAGCGGCTGAAGTCCTCCAGCGTGATCTCCAGTCGGCGCCTGCGCAACGGATAGCGGTTGGCGATGGCCTTGCGGCAGAAGGGCAGCACCCGGGTCTGCCAGGCCTGATTCACGTGCCGCAATACTTCCCCGCCGATGACCTGGTTGCTGCTGGTGGCGATCACGGCCAGCCACTGGCGCAGTGGCACCGGCAGACGATCCGCCTCCGCCTGGATGCGCTGGATGATGTCGCTCTGCTGCGCCTGTTGCTGGGCGACCTTGAGCGCATTCTGGCCACGTTCGCCGGCCTTGCGGACGGCGTCGACGAGCAGGTAGAGCTCGTCGAGCTGTTGCATGACGCGCTTGAGTCCGGGGGCGGGCTCCTCGCGTGTGCCGACCTGACGGAACAGGGTTTCGAATTTCGCGTCCACCTGCTCGATCGGCCGGCGCGAGCTGCGTCGCAGGCCATTCTCCTCGCTGCCGAAGAAGGATTCGAACCGGCTGCGCAGATCGGCACCCTTGCGGGCCTGTTGCTCGAGAGACCTGCGCGTGCGTGCACCGGGACGGGTCTCTTCGGCGATGGCGAACGCCAGCGTCTTGAGCGGCGATTCGGGCGAGGAGGCGATGCGCAGCACTTCGCGCGCCTCGTCGAGGCTGCCGAAGGGACGCAGGCGCAGATCGCGCAGGAATTTCTGCCAGGTCTCGATATAGGCGTTCGCATAATGCCTGCGGACGGCGAGCTCGAGTTCGAGCAGCGCCTCCTCGCTCAGCCTGCGGCGGCGCTGACCCAGCACCCAGGTCTCTTCGGACAGGATGCGAATCTGGTCCGGCAGGCTTTCGGAGAACTTGCGATAGCCGTCGACGGTGAAGAATCCGGCCACGCCTTCCTGCAGGGGTTTGCGGCTGGCGCGATAGAGGATGAGGGTGG
>JALVEM010000198.1 GCA_027030825.1 Thiohalobacter sp. | reverse complement strand
CGGCAGCCCGGTCAGGGCATCGTGGTGCGCCAGATAGTCGAGCTGCTCCTGGGAACGCCGGATGGGCGAGAGATCGGTGAATACGTAGACGCAATGAGTGAGCACTCCCTTGTCGTCGCGAACGGCACCCACACTCAGCCAGACCGGAAGGCGGCTGCCGTCCCGACACAGGGCATGCACCTCGCCGCGCCAGCCGCCTTCGCGCTCGAGCCGTTCCCGGATCGTGCACGCAAGATCCGCCCTGCCTTCCTTGTCCACCCACAGCCGGGGCTGCTCCCCGACCACTTCGTCGCGTCCGTAACCCAGGATCTCCGTGAACGCGTGATTGACCTCGAGAATCCTGCCCTGCGGATCCGAGACCAGAATGCCCTCGGCCGTGTTCTCGAACACGCTCGCGGCCAGGCGCAGCCGCTTCGCCGACTCGAGCCGCTCGGTCAGGTCGAAGAAGGTCACCACCGCGCCCGTGACTTCTCCGTGCTCGATCATGGGATAGGACCAGTACTCGACAGGGAAGGTGCTGCCGTCACGGCGCCAGAACACCTCGCCCGTCACATGCACCTGTTCCCCGGTGCGGAATGCCCTGTAGATGGGACAGGCCTCTCGGGGATAGTGACTGCCGTCGGCATGACTGTGATGAATGACCTCGTGCAGATCCAGGCCGACCATCTCCTCGGGCGAGTCGAAGCCCAGCAACCGTGCACAGGCGGGGTTGGCGAAGGTGCAGCGGCCTTCGCGATCCAGGCCGTAGATGGCCTGTGCCGTCGAATCCAGCAGCAGATTGAAATGCCGCTCCCGGCGCGTGAGCTCGTTTTCTATCTCGCGCTGTCGCGTGATGTCCTGCACCGTCCCGATGGAGCGCAACGGCCTGCCCTCGTCGTCGTAGAAGGTCTGGCCGCGCTCGTGGACATGTTTCACGCGCCCGTCATCGAACAGCAGGCGATGCACGATCTCATAGGGCCGTCTCGTCTCGACCGAGGTCCGGTAGGCCCGGTCCACGGCCTCGCGATCATCCGGATGCACCCGCGAGAGGAAGGCCTCGTAGGAAACCTCGGTCCGTTCCGGATCGAGCTCGAAGATCCTGTAGACCTGTGGCGACCACCACAGCCGCCCGGTGACCAGATCCAGTTCCCAGTTGCCCATTCCGGCCAGTTCCTGCGCCTCGTGCAGCCGGGCCTCGCTCTCGCGCACCTGATCCAGCAGGATCTGTTTCTCCCGTGCCTCGCGCCGTCTGCGTACCGCCTCGTGCTCCAGCCCTTCGCTCAAGGGCCGAATGGCGCGCATGATCAGCAGGCTGCCCATCAGGGTGGCGAGAAATATCGCAAGGCCTGCCGCCATGCCGAACTTCAATGGCTGCGCCATGAAGTCGCGACCGTTCATCACGGCCAGCAGCCGCCAGCCATCGGCCGCGAGCGGCCGCGCCGCGATCAGCCGCGCCATGCCATTGGCGCGGATACGCTCGAGACTGCCGTCCGTACGGTCCGCGACCGGCCGTTCGCGCAGCACGGACACGAGCCAGACCGGTGGCTCTGCACCGATGACGACCGGAGCACTCGGCTGTCCGGCCACGAGGAACAGTCGCATCGGCAATGCGTCGCCCTGCTGCCGGATCGCCAGCAGCTCCGGGATGCGATGATCCCGAAAGAGCACGAGATCCGTCCCCAGCCGGCGCCCCGCATCGTCGAGGATCGGCGCCGAGACGACGATCTCGAAGGCCTCGCCGTGCAGACGCGGAGATCCGAACCGCGCGTCCGCCTCATGCCACGCCGACGGCCACAGACGCCGGTCGGGCATGTCGCCGACATGGACCAGGGGCTCGCCTTCCGGCCCCAGGCGCAGGATGCCCTGGATGCGACGTGCGCTGCGCAGCGCATCCGCAAGCCGTGGCGCCGTGAACGACCGCAGGCGATCGAGATCCACTTCGCCGTCGAGATAGCGCGCCAGCTCCGCGCGGATCCGGCTGCGGCTCGGAATCTGGCGGGCCAGGTCCCTGATCAGATCGAACTCGGAATCGAGGGCGCTGCCGACCAGTTCGATCCGGAAACTCGCCTCCGTGCCCAGGCGCATCTGCTCCGAATGGAACACGTAGACACCGCCCAGAATGCCGAACAGCAGTCCGGCCAGCAGGAGCATCCCCAGCAGGCGGATCCTCAGGGCGACGGAGGGCGATCCCTGCCGCACGCTTTCGTGAGATTCCGGCGAGATTCCGTCTTCAGCCTTGCGAGCCACCGTATCGGCCCTTTCCTGCATCTTCGTTCCCTGCTCGTCTGATACACTTGATTCCCCTGATCGGACATCGGTTCGAGAACCCTCGATTTTTTTATCAGGCAAACCTCATGCCGCCAAACGACACGCCCAGACCCAGGAAACGCCTGGGACAGCATTTCCTGCATGATCCCCGGATCATCGAAAGGATACTCAAGGCCATCCACCCCGATCCGGACGAGGTCTTCATGGAGATCGGCCCCGGTCCGGGTGCCTTGACCTTTCCACTGCTTGCACGAGTGGATCGGCTGCACGTGGTCGAGATCGACCGGGACCTGGCCGCTGCCCTCGAGGCCCGGCCCGAGGCCGCCGAAGGGCGCCTTGTCGTGCACCGCCGGGACGCGCTGAAGACGGATTTCCGCGCCCTGGTCCCGGGCCACGACGGGCTTCGGATCGTCGGCAACCTGCCCTACAACATCTCCACGCCCCTGCTCTTCCATCTGTTCGAACAGAAGGCCGGCATCCGGGACATGCATTTCATGCTTCAGAAGGAGGTCGTGGACCGGATGGCGGCTCGACCCGGCAGCCGCACCTATGGGCGGCTGTCGGTCATGAGCCAGTACCACTGTCGCATCACGCCGCTGTTCGACATCGGCCCGGGCGCCTTTCGCCCGCCACCGAAGGTGCATTCCACCTTCGTGCGTCTGGTGCCTCGCCCCACACCGCCGGTCGAGGTTGTAGACGAGCGCTGTTTCGACACCGTCGTGCGCCAGGCCTTCTCGCAACGCCGCAAGACACTGCGCAATGCGCTCCGGAGCCTGCTCGACGCCGCTCGCATCGCGGAGGCCGGAATCGACCCCGGGGTACGTGCCGAAGCACTGGATCTCGACGCCTTTGCCCGACTGGCCAACGCCGTGGCAACTGCCTCGCGGGAAGCGCCTTGAGGGGGACTTCCGGGTTCAACCGTACACTCTCGTGGATGGCCGAACGCGAAAAGGCCGGGGCATGCCCGGCCTTTTTCGTGCCGAAGGC
>JALVEM010000197.1 GCA_027030825.1 Thiohalobacter sp. | reverse complement strand
GAGCCCTTCACCATCCGGCCCGGCGACCGCATCGCGCAGATGGTCTTCGTGCCTGTGATTCAAGCTGCCTTCGAAGTGGTCGAAACATTCGAGGAGACCCGGCGCGGGGAGGGCGGCTTCGGCCATACCGGGCACGACTGAGCCGGTCCAACGCATCGCGAATCCCAACCCCGGTGCGGCACCCGCCGCGACGTCTCGAGTGTCTGACAGCTGCCACTACAGGGATGGTGTCATGAAGTTGGCTTTCGGCAAGGGAAAGAAGGAAGCAGGACCGGAAACCCGGGAAGTGATCAGTCGGGTGGTCGCGGAACCGCGCTGGGGGCTGCACCACATTGGCCTGATGCTGGGACTGGCCATTCTGCTTCTGGCCGGTGGCATTACCCTGTTCTTCCAGCAGCAGGCGCTCGAACAGCGTGCGGAGAATGCCCGCGCCCGGGCGACGCTGACGGCCACCCTGCTCGCCGACCGGCTCGCCGCCGAGATCCGCTCCCGGGCCGAACGCATGGAGCGGCTCGCGCGCGATCCGGCGCTGATCGCCGCCCTCGCGAACCCCGATCGTCAGGCCCGCAATCGTCATGCACAGCGCCTGCGAGTCTTCTTCCCGGACGCCGTGGCCGTGCGCCTGCTGCCGCCGGGACTGAAGGAAGTGCAGCCGCGCGCCAACCCGCCCATCAGTTTCGCGACACTGGACATGCTGCGTCAGGCCGAGACCTCGGACCGCCCGCCTCCGGCCGAGGTGCACCTGGTCGGCCAGCCCGGCGAACATATCAATATCGACCGAATCGTGCTGGATGCCGAAGGCCGGCACATCGTCGGCCACCTGCTGGTCAGTCTGCCCACACAGCTGCTCGAGGCGACACTGCCCCCGGCTCGCGTGGTCGATGGCCAGGTGACGATCCGGCAAAAGGCGGCCGGCAGGGCCGTGGTGCTGGCAGCCACCGGCGACAAGTCGCTCCAGCAGCAGACACCGGCGAGTGTCGCGAAGGTCCCGGGCACACGATGGGAGGTCGCTGTCCGCACTCCGCCGCTTCCCGCCACCCTCATTCCCCAGGGCATGCCGCTGCTGGTGGCTGGTGGCGGTGCCCTCGTCTGTCTCGTGCTGCTGGTGGCCGGCCTGCGCTGGTACCGCCGCCTGCTGACGGACGATCAGACCCTGCTGCTCGGTGCCCTGCGCGATGCCCGCCATACCGGTCTCAAGACCGAATACCCGATCCGCATTATCGAATGCATGCCCATGCTCAAGGGCATCGTCCGGCTGTTCTCCGACGACCAGCCGGTGGTGGCAGCCGGTGCGAGGCCCGTACCTGCCGCGCCCGTGACAGCCCCGTCGGAGGCGCCGGAAGCACCGGCGGCTTCCACGCCGGTGACCGAGACGGGCGACGACAGCGAGTTCGAGGTGCTCGACGAGAGCGCCCTCGCCCCTCCTGCGGACACGGGCAAGACCACCGATCAGGTGGATCCCGCCATCTTCCGGGCCTACGACATCCGCGGCGTCTACGGCGAGAACCTGGACGAGACCGTGGCCGAACTGATCGGCCGGGCCGTGGGCAGCGACGCACTCGCGCGCGGCGAGACGGCCATCTTCGTGGGGCGGGACGGCCGCCTGTCCAGCCCGCAACTCGCCGAGGCGCTCATTCGCGGGCTGTGCGCCACCGGCATCGACGTCAAGGATCTGGGCGAAGTCCCCACACCGGTGCTGTACTTCGCCACTCATCAGCGCGAGGAGAGTCGCTCGGGCGTGATGGTGACCGGCAGCCACAACCCGCCCGAATACAACGGCATGAAGATCGTACTGGCCGGGGAGACGCTGCACGGCAGCGGCATCCAGGCGCTCCGGCACCTCATCGAGCACCGGACCTTCATGCAGGGCCAGGGGGTGGTCGAGACCCTCGACCTGATCGGGGACTACGTGCAGGCCGTGGCTGCCGACATCCAGATCCCCCGCCCCCTGCGGGTGGTGGTCGATTGCGGTCATGGCGTGGCCGCGCGGGTGGTGCCGGCCCTGATGTCCGCGCTCGAGTGCGAACTGATCCCGCTCAACTGCGAAGTGGACGGGCACTTCCCGGCCCACCACCCCGATCCCGGCAATCCGGAAAACCTCACCGGGCTCATCCAGGCCGTGCAGGAAAACAGCGCCGACCTGGGCCTGGCCTTCGACGGCGACGGAGACCGCCTCGGCGTGGTCGACTCGGACGGCAACATCATCTGGCCCGACCGCCTCATGATGCTGCTGGCCATGGACGTGCTCAGCCGCAACCCGGGCGCCGACGTCCTCTTCGACGTCAAGTGCAGCCGCCATCTGGGCCGCATCATCCGCGACTTCGGCGGCAACCCCGAGATGTGGAAGACCGGCCATTCCCTGCTCAAGGCCCGCATGAAGGAAACCGGCGCCCTGCTCGCCGGCGAGATGAGCGGCCACATCTTCTATGCCGACCGCTGGTTCGGCTTCGACGACGCCCTCTACGCCGCCGCCCGCCTGATCGAGATCGTGGCCAACGACCATCGCCCGAGCGCGCGGATCTTCGCCGTCCTGCCCGAAAGTGTATCCACGCCCATGATCGAGATCCCGCTCGAGGAAGGCGAGGAGAAGACCGTCATGGAACGCGTGGTGGCGCTCGCCGACTTCCCCGACGCCGAGGTCACCACCATCGACGGACTGCGGGCGGATTTCGCCGACGGCTGGGGCCTGATCCGCGCCTCCAACACCACACCCTCCCTCACGCTGCGCTTCGAGGCCGACGACGAAGACGCCCTCGAACGCATCCGGCAGCGATTCCGGGACCTGCTCAAGACCGCCGCACCGGAGCTCGAGGTGCCGTTCTGAGCGGGAAGCGGGAAGCGGGAAGCTGGAAGTTGAAAGCTTGAAGCATGGCCGGCTTCGCCGGCCGGGATTCAGAATCCAGAATCCAGAATCCAGAATTCAGAATTCAGAAGAGAAGGCGTAAGCCAATACGCCATTCCGGTGCCCTCTTCTTCCGTCATACCGGGCGAGCATTCTCTTCTTCCGTCATTCCGGGCGAGTGAGCGGAGCGAACGAGACCCGGAATCCAGAAACCACGCTGATCCATGCCGCCGTGGTCAATGTTTTTCCTGGATTCCGGATAAGCGCTTCGCGCTTTCCGGAATGACGGGAGTGAAGTCATTCCGGCCAAGCGACCCGACCGGGGCGCGCGAGCCGGAATCCAGAAACCACGTCAATTCGAGCCACTGCGGGGTGAGCCCTTTCCTGGATCCCGGATAGCCCGC
>JALVEM010000196.1 GCA_027030825.1 Thiohalobacter sp. | reverse complement strand
GGAGAAGGGCTGCGCCATGAGCACCATGGCCTCGTAGCAGGCGGCGTCCCCGTGCGGATGGAACTTGCCCAGCACGTCGCCGACGGTGCGGGCAGACTTCTTGTACTTGGCCGTGGCCGAGAGCCCCAGCTCGGACATGGCGTAGACGATGCGCCGCTGTACGGGCTTGAGCCCGTCGCCGATGTGCGGCAGCGCCCGGTCCAGGATGACGTACATGGAATAGTCCAGGTAGGCCTTCTCCGTGAACCGGGCGATCGGCAGGCGTTCGATGCCTTCCTCGTTCCAGCGTTCGGATTCCATCGTTGCGGTTCAGTCCTCGGTCAACAGGATCGGTTTCAGGGCACGACCTCGGCCAGGTCGCCCTTCTCTTCCAGCCAGGCGCGGCGCTCGGCGGCCCGCTTGCGGGCCAGCAGCATGTCGAACAGGCGCATCGTCTCCTCCTCGTGATCGAGGGTGAGCTGCACCAGCCGGCGCGTGTCGGGATTGATGGTGGTCTCGCGCAGCTGCATCGGATTCATCTCGCCCAGGCCCTTGAATCGCTGCACGTTGACCTTGCCGCGCAGGCCCTCGGCCTCGATGCGGTCGAGCACGCCCTCCTTCTCGGCGTCGTCCAGGGCGTAGAAGACGTGCTTGCCCACGTCGATGCGGTACAGCGGAGGCATGGCGACATGGATGTGGCCGGCCTCCACCAGCGGCCGGAAATGGCGCAGGAAGAGCGCGCACAGCAGGGTGGCGATGTGGGCGCCGTCGGAGTCGGCGTCGGCCAGGATGCAGATCTTGCCGTAGCGCAGGCCGCGCAGGTCGTTCGAGCCCGGCTCCACGCCGATGGCCACGGCGATGTCGTGCACCTCCTGCGAGGCCATCACCTCGGCCGGATCCACCTCCCAGGTGTTCAGGATCTTGCCGCGCAGCGGCATGATGGCCTGGAACTCGCGGTCGCGCGCCTGCTTGGCGGAACCGCCGGCGGAGTCGCCCTCGACCAGGAAGAGCTCGGTCCGGGCCGGGTCGGTGGCCGTGCAGTCGGCCAGCTTGCCGGGCAGGGCCGGCCCCTGGCTGACCTTCTTGCGCGCCACCTTGCGGCTGCTGCGCATGCGGTTCTGGGCCGCGGCGATGGCCAGCCCGGCGATGGCCTCGCCGGTCTCGGCGTGCTGATTGAGCCACAGGCTGAAGGCGTCGCGCACCACCCCGGAGACGAAGGCGGCGCACTCGCGCGAGGAGAGCCGCTCCTTCGTCTGCCCGGAGAACTGGGGATCCTCCAGCTTGACCGACAGCACGTGGCTGCAGTGGTCCCAGACGTCGTCGGGCGTGAGCCGCACGCCCCGCGGCAGCAGATTGCGGAATTCGCAGAACTCGCGCAGGGCCTCGGTGAGCCCGGTCCGAAGGCCGTTGACATGAGTGCCGCCCTGCGGGGTGGGAATCAGGTTGACGTAGCTCTCGGCCACACCGTCGCCGCCTTCGGGCAGCCAGGCGACCGCCCAGTC
Organism: Thiohalobacter sp.; assembly: GCA_027030825.1. Lineage (GTDB taxonomy): Bacteria > Pseudomonadota > Gammaproteobacteria > Thiohalobacterales > Thiohalobacteraceae > J048. The sequence goes on along the minus strand of JALVEM010000196.1, from coordinate 1,804 downwards.
CACCGCCTCGTGCCCGCCCTGGAAGTGCCCCTCGAAGGGCGGCTGGGGCAGATGCGGCGTCTCCTTCAGGGCCTCTTCCAGGTACTCGGCCAGGCCCTGCTCGTAGTGCCACTCGAGGGTCTCGCCGGCGGCCTCGTCGACGAAGCGCACCCGCAGGCCCGGGCAGAGCACGGCCTTGGCGCGCAGCAGGTGCTTCAGGCGCGAGACCGAGAAGCGCGGCGTATCGAAATACTTCGGATCGGGCCAGAAGCGCACCACCGTGCCCGTGTTGCGCGCGCCCACCTTGCCCACGACGTGCAGGTCCTCGACCTTCTCGCCGTGCTCGAAGGCCATGTGGTATTCCCGGCCACCCCGCCTCACCCACACTTCCAGGCGCTTCGACAGCGCATTGACCACGGACACGCCCACCCCGTGCAGGCCGCCCGAGAAGCGGTAGTTCTTGCTCGAGAACTTGCCGCCGGCATGCAGGCGGGTGAGGATCACCTCCACACCCGGCACGCCCTCGACCGGATGCAGGTCCACCGGCATGCCGCGGCCGTTGTCGCGTACCTCCAGCGAGCCGTCCTTGTGCAGGATCACCTCGATGCGATCGGCATGCCCGGCGATGGCCTCGTCCACGCTGTTGTCGATCACCTCCTGGGCCAGGTGGTTGGGCCGGCTGGTATCGGTATACATGCCCGGCCGCTTGCGCACCGGCTCGAGCCCGGTGAGCACCTCGATGGCCGAGGCGTCATAGGACTGGGTCATGGCTTCCTCATTCGTCGGTGAGATCGTTGACGGTGGCCGCCTCGCTGCGCAGGCGCGACCGCATCTCTGCCGCATCGGGCAGGTTCACGCCTTCGGGGCAGAAGACGGTCTCGTACAGGAGGCGATGCAGACGGGCCAGGTGTCCCCGCGACAGTGGCCGCCAGTCGGTGGGCGAGTCGTGCATGCGGCCATGGCTGCCGTAGGCATAGCGCCGCCACTGCCGCGCCCCGCACCGCATCCCCTCGTGGAAGACGCTCTCGGCGCCGGAGGGCGAGCGGAAGACCAGCAGATAGCGCACCACACCGTCCGGACCGCGGCTGAGCTGGCGGCCATCGACGAAGACCCGGGACTGCAGCCCGGCGACCCCGGTCACGGGGATCAGGTCCCGGGACTTCGGATAGGCCACCGGAGGCGGCGCGGACTCTCGCCAGGCGCGGGATTCGGGCGTGCCGCCCGACCATTCCGGGATCTCGTTCTCGTCCACATCGGCATGGGCCGGCCTCGCCGGCAGGCCGGATGCGGCGAAAAACAGCAGCAGGAGAATCGAACGGCGTTTCAAGCAGCGCCTCCTGAATCTCGTGGAGGCGCCATTCTAGCAGCCTGCCGGTGACGGGTCAGTTTCCCCACCGGCATCCCGGCCGGAGCAATTCCCTGCCGCTGGTCATCGCCGGCCGGAGCAATTCCCCACCACTGTCATCCCGGCCGAAGCAATTCCCCACCACTGTCATCCCGGCCGGAGCGCAGCGGAGAGCCGGGATCCAGAGAACAGAGACGACACACTCGGGAAACTCGTCGTGGCCGCCCCGGGGAATGAATGACGGAGAGCGCCTTTTCAGGAAGGCTCGGCAAGATCCTCGGCCAGGGCCTTGCGGGTGTCCTCGTCCAGCTCCGTCTCGTGCCGGTACTCCGGGTGATCGATGCCGACCCGGACGGGCGCGCCGGCCAGGACATCACGGATCATCTCCGGAGTCAGCTCGAAACGCAGGAAATGGACCGAGGAGGTCTTGTCCGGCGTGTCCCGCTCGAGATCCTCGTCGGCGATGGCGTAGACCTTCTC
>JALVEM010000195.1 GCA_027030825.1 Thiohalobacter sp. | reverse complement strand
GGGTGCGGTACGCACCGACCGCGCACGGGCGCCATGCAGCCCGACTCGAGGTGGTCTCGGACGACCCGATGACGCCCGTGTTCGACGTGCCGCTGACCGGACGCGGGTTGCGCACGGACGTCGGCGCCATCGGCCTCGAGCCGATGCGGCTGGCCTTTCCCGAGACCGAAACCATCGAGGTCTCGAGCGAGCGCAAGGTGAAGATTCGCAACCTGGGTTACGGGCTGCTCGAGGTGCGTCGCTGGACGCTCACCGGCAGTGCTGCCGCGGATTTCCGGGTCGAGCGCGACGACTGCACCGGACGCACCCTCAAGCGTGGCAAGCGCTGCGAGATGAAGCTCCGCTTCGCGCCAGTGGTGCCAGGCCAGCGGAATGCGGAGCTGCGCATCGAGTCCAACGATCCCGAGTTGCCGGTTGCCGTTGTGGCGCTGGCCGGGACGGCTGTCAAGGCGCCGCCGGGCAACATCCGGCTGGATGTCGATCGTCTGGTATTCTCGCCCACGCCGGTCGGCAGCGACTCGCGCGAGCTGCGTCTCTCGATCCGCAACGATGGGCCGGGCAAGCTGCTGGTGCGTGATCTTCGCATCACCGGTGCCCAGGCCGGCGAATTCAGGATCGTCTCGGACGCCTCCTGTCGCAAGGGTGCGCTCAAGCGAAACAAGCGCTGCGACGTGAAACTGCGTTTTCACCCTGAAAGGCACGGCCTTCGCACGGCACGGCTGGAGATCACCAGCAGCGACGAAGATGACCCTGTGGCGAGCGTGATCCTGGAAGGTCGCGGATTGCGCACGGACGTGGGCACGGTGGGCACCGAACCCGCCTTGATCGGGTTCGGTGACTGGGGCCCGGGCGAGACCAGCAAGCGCCACAGGCTCGAGGTGCGCAACATCGGCTACGGGCCACTGCACATCGACGGCGTAGGCCTGTCGGGCGCGGATGCCGGCGACTTCAAGATCGAGAAGGATGGCTGCTCGGGACGTGATCTCGAGCGTGGCAAGCGCTGCGAGCTGACGTTGCGCTTCTCAGGCGGCGATGCCGGGATCCGATCGGCCGCGCTCGACATACACAGCAACGACCCGGACCGGCCCACCCTGTCCGTGCCGCTTCATGGCCGCGTCGTTCCCCAGGACATCGGCCTGGATGAGCGCAACCACGATTTCGGTCATGTGAGTCTGGGCAAGCGCTCGGACAGCCGGCGCTTCCGGGTCCGGAACAGGGGGCTCGGCATGCTGGCCATCGATCGGGTGGCGCTGGTCGGCGAGCATGCCGCGGCCTTCGTGCTCGACGGCGACAAGTGCAGTGGTCGCACCCTCAAGCCGGGCAAGACCTGCGAGGTGAAGGTGCGGTTCCGACCCGTGACCGCCGGCGATCATCGGGCGCTGCTGACGATCGAGTCCAACGATCCCGACGAGTCTCGGGTAGAGATCCGTCTGTCGGGCAGGGGGCTTGCCGAATGAACCGATCGCAGGGCGCCCCGATGGGCGATCTGCATTGATTTTTGTCCCCCTGCCCGCTAAGCTAGCCCGCACCTTGCACCAAGGCTGAAGCGGGCAAGACGGAAACTGCTTGCGCAACAAAGGCTTGTGTGTTTCCTGCTGCCAATGCCGCGGAATCGCGGATGGCAGCGGCTAGGGATGTTGCGTTTCGATGAATTTCTGACGTGGAGGAAGGCATGCGGCAGGCACTGGTGGCAGGCAACTGGAAGATGAACGGCACGCGCGAGTCCATTCGCGCCCTGCTCGATGGCCTGCTCGGCGGAATCGGTGACGTGAAAAACGCCGAGGTCGCCGTCTGTCCTCCCTATGTCTATATTCCCGAGGTGGTCGAACGCCTTGCGGGCGGTCCGGTCGCCGTGGGCGCACAGGACGTGAGCGACCAGGACCAGGGCGCCTACACCGGCGAGGTCTCCGGCGTCATGCTCAAGGACGTGGGTTGCCGCTATGTGATCGTGGGCCACTCCGAGCGTCGCAACCTCTATGGCGAGGACGATGCCTTCACCGCACGCAAGTTCGCGGCCGCCCAGAAGCATGGACTGGTTCCGATTCTCTGCGTGGGCGAGCTGCTCGAGGAACGCGAACAGGGCGTCACCGAGCAGGTGGTGGCACGCCAGCTCGATGCGGTGATCGACCTGTGTGGTGTGTCGGCGCTCGCCAATGCCGTGATCGCCTACGAGCCGGTCTGGGCCATCGGGACCGGCAAGACGGCCACACCCGAGCAGGCTCAGGAGGTGCACGCCTTCATTCGGGACCGCATCCGGAGTCTGGATGCCGGCATTGCCGACGGGCTGCGTATTCTCTATGGTGGCAGCGTGAAGGCGGCCAACGCCGCCGATCTGTTCGGCCAGCCCGACATCGACGGCGGGCTGATCGGCGGTGCCTCGCTCGATGCCGACGAGTTCCTGGCCATCTGCCGGGCCCCCGATGCAGCCTGATTCGAGGTTTCGATGTATACTGTCCTGCTGATTTTTCAGGTACTGCTGGGCGTCTCGATCGTGGTGCTGGTGCTGTTGCAGCACGGCAAGGGCGCCGACGCCGGCGCCGCCTTCGGCAGCGGGGCGTCGGCCACCGTGTTCGGTGCCCAGGGATCGGCGAACTTTCTCAGCCGGACGACTGCAGTCCTGGCCACCCTGTTCTTCATCAACAGCATCGCGTTGTCGAACCGATACGTGATCGGCACGCCGGATACCGGATCGAGCGTCGTGGAGCAGGTGCAGCCGCTCCAGGAGGCAGTGCCTGCCGCACCGGCAGAAGAGGAAGCCGCTGCACCGGAGGACGTGCCGGATGTCGGGGTCGAGGTGCCTGCGGATGAAGCCGGCCAGCCGGGTGCGGACGAGGCGTCGGATCTTCCGCCGGTCACGCCGGAAGCGGACACCGGATCGGCGAGCGAGACGGCAGCAGAGGCACCTGCCGCTTCCTCCGACGCGTCCGCGGGAGAAGAGAAGGAGGCGCCGCCGGCAGCCGACGGTAAGGATTGACATTGCCGAAGTGGTGGAATTGGTAGACACGCTATCTTGAGGGGGTAGTGGCGAAAGCCGTGCCGGTTCGAGTCCGGCCTTCGGCACCAACGACGACGGGCCCTGCGCATGCGGGGCCTTTTCTTGTCCAGGTATCCGGACTATCGGGGCATAAAAGAAACTTTTTGTACAACTTGTTGAAAATCAAAGGGAACTTTTCCCTTTTTCGACTTGACTCCCCATCGGGGCTGGCCTAGACTGCCCGGGCGGCCGAGGGGGCTGCGTGAACGGTGACGCCGACGGATGCTGGAAAACTACCTCCCCATTCTGGTCTT
>JALVEM010000194.1 GCA_027030825.1 Thiohalobacter sp. | reverse complement strand
TGCCTATTACCGGCGCGACATCGGGCATCGCGCCATCGCGCGGGAAGCCGGCCATGACTGAGCCGGAACGGCCCCGGGTATTGCCCAGGGCCTTCAAGTACGACTATCTCGGCCTCGATGTCGCGGCCATCAAGCGTTCCATCATCAACCGACTGGTGTATTCGGTCGGCAAGGACAACTATACGGCCACGCTGCGCGACTGGTTCCACAGCGTGGCCTATGCCACCCGCGACCGGCTGATCGAGCGCTGGATGGAGACCATGCGCACCCACTACCGGGAGGACGTGAAGCGGGTCTATTACCTCTCCATGGAATTCCTCCTCGGGCGGCTGCTGCTCAATGCCCTCATCAACATGGACATCGACGAGGAGACGCGCGAAGCCCTGGAACAGATCGGGCTGGATCTGGAACGCCTGCGCGACATGGAGCCGGATGCGGCGCTGGGCAACGGCGGCCTGGGGCGGCTCGCCGCCTGTTTTCTCGATTCCATGGCCACGTTGAGACTGCCCGGCTACGGCTACGGTATCCGCTACGAATACGGCATGTTCAACCAGCGGATTCGCGACGGCTGGCAGATCGAGGCTCCGGAGAACTGGCTGCGCTACGGCAACCCCTGGGAGTTTCCCCGGCCCGAGGTGCTCTATTGCATTCGCTTCGGCGGGCGCGTGAACCGCTATCACGATGCGCAGGGGCGCGAGCGCTTCGACTGGCAGGGAGGCGAGGAAGTGATGGCCATGGCCTACGATACCCCGATTCCCGGCTATGGCACGAACACGGTCAACAATCTGCGCCTGTGGTCGGCCAAGGCGACCCGGGAATTCGATCTGCAGTATTTCAACGAGGGCGACTACATTCGGGCCATCGAGGAACGCGCCCGTTCCGAGAACATCTCGCGCGTCCTCTATCCGTCGGATGTCACCGAGATGGGCCGGGAGCTGCGGCTGCGGCAGGAGTATTTCTTCGTCAGCGCCTCGGTACAGGACATCCTGCGCCGTTTCAGGGAACAGCACGAGGACTGGACATTGCTGCCGGAGAAGGTGGCCATCCAGCTCAACGACACCCATCCGGCGCTGGCCATCCCCGAGCTCATGCGGCTGCTGCTGGATGTCCACGGGCTGGACTGGGACACCGCCTGGTCGATCTCCACCCGCGTGTTCGCCTATACCAACCACACCCTGCTGCCCGAGGCGCTGGAGACCTGGCCGGTGGAGATGCTGGAACGTCTCCTTCCGCGGCACCTGCAGATCATCTATCAGATCAATCACCGGTTTCTCGAGGCAGTGCGCCATCGCTGGCCCGGCGACGTCGATCTGCTTCGGCGACTGTCGCTGATCGACGAGACCGCGCCCCGGCGGGTGCGCATGGCGCATCTCGCGATCGTCGGCAGCCACAAGGTGAACGGGGTTTCGCAGCTGCATGCCGATATCATGCGAAAGACGGTGTTCGCCGATTTCGATCGCCTGGATCCGGAGCGCTTCATCGCCATCACCAACGGTGTGACGCCGCGCCGCTGGATCGAACTGTGCAATCCCGGGCTGACCCGTCTGATCACCGAATACATCGGTCATGGCTGGATTCGCGATCTCGATCGCATCCGGGCGCTCGAGCCCTTCGCGGAGGACGGCGACTTCCGGGAGGCCTTCGCCGAGGTCAAGCGCGCCAACAAGCAGCGACTGGCCGAGCTCATCCGGGATCGGCTGGAGATCGTGGTCGACCCCGACAGCCTGTTCGATGTGCAGATCAAGCGGATCCACGAATACAAGCGGCAACTGCTCAATGTGCTGCGGGCGATCGATCTCTACAACAGGATCCGGGAAGGCGAGCTCTCCGATCCCGTGCCGCGAACCCTGATCTTCGCCGGCAAGGCAGCACCCGGATACGCGCGCGCCAAACTGATCATCAAGCTGATCCACGACGTGGCCGACGTGGTCAATCGCGATCCCGCCGTGCAGGACCGTCTCAAGATGCTGTTCATCCCCAACTATGACGTGAGCACGGCGCAGGACATCATTCCCGCCGCGGAGCTGTCCGAGCAGATCTCGACGGCCGGCATGGAGGCCTCGGGCACCGGCAACATGAAGCTGGGGCTCAACGGCGCGCTCACCATCGGCACTCTCGATGGCGCGAACGTGGAAATGCTCGAGGCCGTGGGCCGCGAGCACCTGTTCATCTTCGGGCTGACACGCGAGGATGTCGAGCGGATCTGGCGCGAGGGATACGATCCCCGTGCCGTGGTGGACGGGCATCCCCGGCTCGCCCGTGTCCTCGCGATGCTGCGGGACGGGTTCTTCTCGCCGGACGATCCGGAGCGCTACGGTCCGTTGCTCTCGGCCCTGCTGGAGGAGGGCGACCGTTATCTGGTGCTGGCGGATTTCGAGGCCTATTGCGAGGCCCAGGACAGGGTCGATGCCCTCTATCGGGACCGGCAGGCGTGGCAGCGCAGCGCCATCCTCAATGTCGCCCGACTGGGCCGCTTCTCGAGTGACCGTGCGGTGCGGGAATACGCCGACCGGGTGTGGGGGGTAAGGCCGGTGGCGCATGATTAGAAGCTCGAAGCTTGAAGTTGGAAGCTGGAAGAATGGCCGGTCGCGTTGGCCTTGATTTCAAAAAACAGAATTCAGAATTCAGAATTCAGAATCCAGAATTCAGAATTCAGGAGCAAGAAGCTGGAATTTTCCCGCTTGTCATTCCGGCCAAGCGCCCCGGCCTTGGGCCGGGGCGCGCGAGCCGGAATCCAGGGACCACGCTGGTACGAGCTGCTGCAGTCGAGTTTTCTTCTGGATCCCGGATAGTCCGCTACGCGGCCTTCCGGGATGACTGAGGTGGGTGCTGTGCGGCCTTCCGGGATGACTGAGGTGGGTGCTGTGCGGCCTTCTGGGATGACTGAGGTGGGTGCTGTGCGGCCTTCCGGGGTGACCCTGCCGCCATCATTCCGGGCAAGCGTTTTTCTCTCGGGCGTCATTCCGGGCGAGTGTTTTCTCCTTTGTGTCATTCCGGGCGAGCGCCCACGGCCTTTAGCCGGGGGAGCGAGACCCGGAATCCAGAACGACGCTGATCCTTGCCGCCACGGCTGCCCTTTTATCTGGATCCCGGCTCTTCGCTACGCTCCGGCCGGGATGACGAAAGGAAAAATCGATCGCACGAGACAACGGGCAGGAAACTATCCTTCCAGCTTTCAGCTCCGCACTTCTGAATTCTGGATTCTGGATTCTCACCGCTTCATCGAGTCGAAGAATTCGGCGTTGGTCTTGGTGGCCTTGAGCTTGTCGAGCAGGAATTCCATGGCGGCGAGTT
>JALVEM010000193.1 GCA_027030825.1 Thiohalobacter sp. | reverse complement strand
GGTCCTGCCGGTATGCCGTTTCCAGGCATCCAGCGACAGATTCATTGCTTCGACCAGCAGTGTCCGAAACGCCTCTCCGTCGTTCGCGGACCCGGCACCGTCGCACAATGGAGTAGCCGGGAACTGATGTTCCGGATCCATGAGGACTTCGCCCACGGCCTGAAAGGCGGCGGCCACATTGCCTGTTCGTACGGATTCCGCGATACAGTCGTCTCTCCCGATGACAGCGTGATAGACAAGCTCGTCATCCACCTCGGCCAGGCCCATGACCAGACACAACTTGCCCTTTCCATCTGGCGAAGCGATCTTCACCTGACGACGTCTGCCGCAATCGTCTTTCGAACCGGTTGTTTCATCGAGCAGCGAACGTGCCAGATCCGACAGTTCGGGGAAATACTCGAATATCCGGATTTCCTCCGAGTCCGATACCGATTCCAGACCCAGCAGCCGACGTGCCGCCTGGTTGATTCCGAGTACGCGACCTTGGACATCAAAGGTGATCAAACCCTCTTCCACCTGATCGAGCAGCGAGACCAGCAGACGCTGCAGCATCACCAGGTCGGACTCGGTCTGCATGCGGTGTCTTATCTCGGCAAGCAGCTCGTCGTTCTCGCGCGTCTTGCGCACGAGACTGCGCAGGCTGAGGTGTGCCCGGATGCGCGCCAGCAGCTCCTTTCGCAGAAACGGCTTGGTGATGTAGTCGTTGCAGCCGGCATTGAAGGCCCGCCTGATGTCCTCTTCCTGGATGCGCGCCGTCAGCACCAGTATCGGCAGTATCCATTCGTCATGTCGTTCACGCAAATGCATGCAGACATCGTAACCATCCATGTCCGGCAGCATCAGATCCAGCAGCACGAGGTCAGGGAGGAATTCCTCGACCGCCTTCTCGACCTCGCTGCCGTAATAGACGGGCATCGCCCGATAACCCTCGGTCACCAGGGCATCCACGATCGTGCGCATGTTCACGGGGTCGTCCTCGACCACCAGGATGCGTGCCTGCCCGGGTGTCTCCCCGACAGGCTTGCCGGGCAGCAGCAGCTCCTGTGCATGTGCGCGTGAGGTAGTGGCCGGTTTTCGCTCGGCTGTCTCGCCTTCGGCCAGCGGCAGAAGCACCTGGGCACAGGTACCCTGCCCCGGACTGGATTCGATCTCGAAACGGCCATGCATGGCATCGACCAGGCGCCGGGTGATCGGCAGGCCGAGTCCCGTGCCCTCGACACTCTCCGGCGCCGAACGTTCGAAGGGTTGCATGACCTTTTCCAGTTCGGATGCATCCATGCCTGGACCGGTATCGCAGATCCGCAGGCGTGCGCACTCGCCCTGGCGAGCGACCTCGATGCGCACACTGCCCTCCGAAGTGAACTTGATGGCGTTGCTGAGCAGGTTGTAGACGACCTGTCTGAGACGTTCCCTGTCGCACAGGACCGGCGGCATGCCTTCCTCGACCCGAATCACCAGAGAGAGCGGCTTCGGGCCGATCAGCGGCTGCACCATCTCCGCCACATTGTCGATGATCGGCGAGATCTCGACCGGTTCGATGTGCAGCCGCAGCCGCCCTTCGCGAATCTGCGTGAAATCCAGGATGTCGTTGATGAGCGTCAGCAGTCTTTCGGCACTGGAGAGCATCAGTTCGAGCACATGCCTCTGGCGTGGGTTGAGTTCCCCGTAAGTCTGCTCGAGACAGCCCGTCGCCAGCCCGATGATGCCGTTGAGCGGCGTGCGCAGCTCATGCGTGGTATTGGCCAGAAACTCGTTCTTGAGCTCGTCCGCCCGCTGCAGGTTGCGAATGGCCTCTGCCTGAGCCGCTTCCTTTTCCTGCTTGAGCGTGTTGATACGGTCGGCGAGTGCGAGCGACAGAAGAATGGCCTCCAGTATGACTCCGATCTGACTCGACCATTCGGTGAACAGGTTCTGGGGCACCAGGCTGTAGGCCATGAGCAGACGCACGGCGCCCAGCACCAGAAACACGGACATGGCCAGCAGGAAATAGCGCGCGGGGCGATAGCCCTGATGCAGCACCAGCATGCCGTCGACCATCAGCCCGCCGACGGCGAAGAAGGCCAGTGCAGAGAAGATGTGGATCGCCAGGGTATAGGGCAGCACGAGCGATGCGACCATCAGCCCGAACGACAGCCAGCCCACCACGCGCCACAGCCTCTGGAACCGCCCGGGCTGCATGGCAGGCGGAATGAACGCCTGCACGAAGAGGGTCGCAAAGAAGATGTTGGAGTAGAGCAACATCGGAATGGCGTGATTCGCCAGCGAAGGATGATCCGGCCAGAAGAGCACGAAGCTCATGCCGCTCAGGCTGAAGGTCGTGAGGGAGACACTCCCCATGTACAGGCAGTAGTAGAGAAAGGTCCGGTCCTGCAGCGCCAGAAAGAGAAACAGGTTGTAGAAGAGGAAGATCAGGATCCCGCCATAGAGGGCGGCGATCAGGCTGTATTCGACGAGCCGGTGCTGCTGCCAGTGCGCCGCATCCCAGACACGTATCGGGGTGAGCAGGGAACTGGTGCTGCGCAGCCGCACCAGCCAGAGCACGGGTTGCTCCGGCTCCAGTTCGGTGGCGAAGACCGGGTTGCGGTAGCGAACCGGTCGCGTGTCGAAAGGATGAACATCGCCCATGACGGCGACGAGCGCCGGTCCCGCCGGTGTCACGCGATAGACATGCACATCGTCGAGCAGCGGGTTGGCCAGCTCGATGAAATATTGCTGCCTCGCCGGAGCATGCGATACCAGGCGGACACGCAGCCAGAAGGTGGCTGCATGGAAGCCCTTGTCGAGCACGGGAACGCCCTGCCGCTCCTCGAGGGGCAGGTAATCGGAAGCTGCTTCTAGCGCCCGGGACGGCGAGAGTGCGCCCTCAGGGTCCTCGAGCACGGCGGCCTCGATCTCGATTGGCGGGACAGCTGCCTGCACATGCCTTGCGCCGGGCGAGAAAGAGAGCGCCAACCAGACGACCAGCGACAGGATCAGACGAACTGCGAGGCGTTCACTGGCATCCCTATCCGACACGTAGTCCTCGGTCTCCATCACCCCTGTGTTCCGTCACTCCGCGGACCTGCTGGTCCGTCTTCGGGCCATCGCCGCCACTCGGGTGACGGCGTTTTTGTGATTATCGGCGGATTTACAAAATATTGTAGATGTCACTGAATGACAAGGATTTTCCCTGCATTTCGACCAAAATTTGGCGACCCGGCGGTATGTAACCCGGGTCACACAACTGATTTCACGGGGATTTTCGGCGTATGCGGCGTGTTTCATGCGGGGCCCCTTGCGGACCCCGCCGGAGACGATCAGCGGTAACGG
>JALVEM010000192.1 GCA_027030825.1 Thiohalobacter sp. | reverse complement strand
ACTTCAACGGCGGCGCCAATACCGATCCGGATTTCGATTTTCCTCCGGAAATCACCCCGCCGGCCTTCGAATCCAGCAACCGGTCCTTCGCGCCGCGCGTCGAAGAACTGCGCCACCAGCATGGAGACATCCTCGGAAAGGCCAATCCCTTCGACGACGGCTTCGGGCAGGGCACGAACCTGTTCAATGTCCCGCCCGTCATCGAGGCCGCCGACACGGGCCCCTTCTTTCACGCCAACCAGATCGACACCGTGGAGGCCATGGTGGCCTTCTACGCCACCCGGCGCCATCTGCGTGACGGCACGGTATTGCCGCCCATCGTGGGGCTCAACGGCGCCCAGGTGGCCAACGTGGCCGCCTTTCTGCGGGTGCTCAACGCCGACGAGAATGCACGCCAGGCCATTGCTCTGCTTGAACAGGCACAGGGCGTGCGCCGCTGGCGGGACGCACGTACCAATCTGAGACTCGCCCGGGCCGAAATCACGGACGCCATCGAGGTACTGAAAGGAGCGCACCTCCATGTGCGTGACGCCCTGCCCCGACTGAAGCGGGCCCGCAGGCTCGCGCGCAGTCTGTACAAGGCGGACAAGGCCGTCAGGCTGCTTGAACGCGCGCGCGAGGACATGATCGACCGGAGCAGGGTGCGATGAGGCGGGATACGACGATCAGCTGTCCGACGATGCCGGAATCACCAGCCGCTGCCCCACCCGCAGGTGGGAACCCTTGATGCCATTGGCCCGGCGCAGGGCCTTCAGGCTCACGTCGTAGCGGTTGGCGATCTTGATCAGCGTGTCTCCGCGTCGCACCAGATGCTCGCGCTGGTGCTTGCGCATCGCCAGCCAGGTGCCGGGCGGCGGGTGATCGGCGAAGTAGCGGCGGATGCCGCGCAGGATCGCCCGCGCCAGCCGTTTCTGGTGCCGTGGATCGCGCAGCTTGCGCTCCTCGTCGGGATTCGAGATGAAGGCGGTCTCGACGAGGATGGACGGGATGTCGGGGGATTTCAACACCACGAAACCGGCCCGCTGCACGCTGCGCTTGTGCACCTTGCCGATCCGGGACAGCTCGCGCAGGACGCTGGACGCGACCTCGGTGCTGGCCTCGATGCTGGCCGCCTGCGAGAGATCGAGCAGCACGGAACGCAGCACGTCGTCCTTGTCGGCCAGGCTCACGCCGCCGACCAGATCGGCCGCGTTCTCGTGACGGGCCAGCAGCCGCGCCATCTCGGAACTGGCTCCGCGGCGCGAGAGCACGAACACGGAGGAACCGCGTACCCGGCGGTCCCGGAAGGCGTCGGCATGGATGGAGACGAACAGGTCCGCCCGGTGCCGGTGCGCGATGCGGATGCGATCGCGCAGCCGCAGGAAACGATCGTCGCGACGGGTCATCACCGCCCGCATGCCCGGCTCGGTGTCGATCAGTCGGGCCAGTTCCCGGGCAATGGCGAGCACCACGTCCTTCTCCCGGGTACCGCGCCGCCCGCGGGCGCCGGGATCCTTGCCGCCATGACCGGGATCGACGGCGACGATCAGATCCCTTGGCCGGGCATCGACTTCCTCGACGGACTTGACCGGCCGGCGCGCCCTGCTCGCCGGGACCAGGTCCACGACCAGCCGCTGCCCGCTCCTGCCTTCCTTCTCGGGCAGCAGAAAGCTTCTGGGCTTGGCCGGGGCCTTCAGGTCGAGCACGATGCGCAGATCGCGCCGGTTGCGCACGCCGTGCCGGATCCCGCGGATGATGCCCCTGCCTCGCGGCAGGCGGTCGGTCGCGAGCCGGCTGCCGGGGATGTCGATGACCACCCGGTCGGGTTGGGTGAGCGTGAAGATGCGGTGTTCGGCAGGCGCGTCGAGCGTGATCACCAGGCGCGTGGCCCGTTCGCGCTCCGCGATTCTCAGCCCCTCGACTTCGGCGGCCACGGCCGCCAGCGCCGGCAGCCACAGCAGGAGTGCGGCCAGCCCCCGGATCCAGCGGTGCATGCCCATCCCCTCGCGCGGTTCCCTCTCGACACCCCGAGTCTAGTCAGCCCGGCGGGGGAAATGCAAGCATTTTGTTTCTGATTTCCGCAATCTAGGCCAAACTGGAAAGGCCGGTTCTCATGTGAGACCCGCAACCAGTTGATTGATATGGCCACACAGAACCTCGTCCCGGCAGGCGAGCGTCAGGCGGCGCCCTTCGCCTTCCGGCCGGAGATGCACATCGAGCCAGGGCGTGCCCAGCCGTTCGCCCCCGCGTTCCGGCCATTCGATCAGCACGAGGGCCGATCCCGCCGCCAGATCACGATACCCCAGCCATTCGAGCTCTTCGGGATCGGCCAGCCGGTAGAGGTCGATGTGGTAGACGGGCGGTACCAGATCCTCGTAGGGTTCGATCAGGGTGTAGGTCGGACTGCGGACGGGGCCCGCATGCCCCAGCCCGCGCAAAATCCCGCGCACCAGCGTGGTCTTGCCCGCGCCCAGATCGCCGAACAGCCGCACCAGCCCGGGATGCCGGCGCAACACTTCCGCCAGCCGCCGGCCCATGTCCAGGGTGGCGGCCTCGTCGGGAAGATGGACGCTGAGAGCCTCATCCATGCCTTCTCTCCTGCGCGTGAGCGATCCCTTGACGGACGACTTGCGGAGGCCGCCCGGCCGGAGGGAAAAAGCCATCCCGCCGGAGCGCAAGCGACTCGGGATGGCCCCGCAGGCCGGGCGAGACAGCCGCAGCACCGGAGGACGTCAAGGGATCGTTCACGGCGCCAGATCAGATCACATTGATTGATTGTCGTGGATTCACCAGCGCCCGCAGGTGGGGCATCAGGTCGCGCGCCAGCAGGCCGCGCTCGCCGCCTTGCCCTGCGGCCCGGTCGGCCGCCGCGCCGTGGAGCCAGGCCCCGGCAGCGGCCGCCTCGAGCGGCGGCAGCCCCTGGGCCAGCAGTCCGGCGATGACGCCCGTCAGCACGTCCCCCATGCCGCCCGAGGCCATGCCCGGATTGCCGGTGTCCGTGACCAGCAGCAGGTGGCCGTCATGGATCAGGGTGCCCGGGCCCTTGAGCACCACCACGCCCCCGAACTTCTCCCGAAGCGCGCGCACGGCGGCGGGACGATCCGCCTGCACGGTCGCCGCATCACAGCCGAGCAGCCGGGCCGCCTCGCCCGGGTGCGGGGTGAGAATCCAGTCGTCCCGACGCCTGGGCGACCCGGCCAGCAGGTTGAGCGCATCGGCATCGAGCACCAGGGCTTTTGGATGCTCGAGCACGGCCTCGAACAGCGCCCGCGACCAGTCGCTGCGCCCCAGGCCGGGGCCCACGGCCAGCACGTCGGCACGTCCGGCAAGCGGCGCGAGCGCCACCGCCCCGTCCACGGCATGGACCATCAGCTCCGGCCGATCGATGCCGGTCGTTGCGGCACGCTCCGGGTGCACGGCCAGACTCGCCAGTCCCGCGCCGACACGGGCGGCCGCCTCACCCGCCAGCCGTGGCGCGCCTGACATGCCCGGCTGCCCGCCCACCACCAGCACATGACCGGCCTGCCCCTTGTGCAGCGTGCGCGGCCTGGCAGGCAGCAGAGTGGTGATATCTTCCCGAATCATGCGCCAGGCGGTCGGCGGGACCTGTTCATGAACCGCCTCGGGCACGCCCAGGTCGTCGAAAACCACCTCCCCCACGTGATCCGCCGCCTCGCCGGTGAACAGGCCCAGCTTGCGGCCGATGAAGGTGACCGTGACATCGGCCCGGAAGGCCACGCCCAGCACGACGCCCCGGTCCGCATCCAGCCCGCTGGGAATGTCCACCGCGATACGCGCCGCAGGCAACGCGTTCGCCAGCTCGATCAGCATGCGCCAGGCGCCTTCGACCGGCCGTTCCAGGCCCGTGCCGAGCAGGGCATCCACGACCACGGCCGCCTCCGGCAGCTCGCTGCTCTCGAAGCGGAGGGGACGCACGCCCGCGGCCCGGGCATCCTCGAACGCCTGCCGCGCATCGCCCTTGAGACGGCCGGGATCGGCGGGCGTCACCACTTCCACCTGCATGCCGGCCTGCTTCGCAAGACGCGCCACCACGTACCCGTCACCCGCGTTGTTGCCGGCGCCACAGAGCACCAGCAGGCGCCCCTCCTCCGGCATCCGGGCCCGGACCTCGCGAAAGACGGCCGCCCCCGCCCGGCGCATGAGCGTCAGCCCCGGGATCCCAGCCTCCTCGATGGCGATGCGGTCGAGTTCGCGGACCTGGGCGGCGGTGTAGAGCGGCTCCATGGATTGCCTCCGGGTTATCGACAACCGGTATGATACCGGAGACGGGCACCCCTTCATCCGATCGACGAGGACCGTGACAGCCATGCCCCAGTCCGAGGAATACCACGCCCCCTGGGAACGGGCGTTCGAGAAGATCCTCACACCGTTCGAGGAATTCATCCATCGCCAGACCACGATGGGCGTGCTGCTCATCGCCTGTGCGGTACTGGCCCTGCTGATCGCCAACTCGCCACTGCTCGAAATCTATCGCCATCTCATGCACATGCCGATCTCTCTGCAGGCCGGCGACTGGCGTATCGAACATTCCGTGCATCACTGGATCAACGATGGGCTGATGACCCTTTTCTTCTTCGTCGTCGGCCTGGAAATCAAGCGCGAGGTGCTGGTGGGCGAGCTCTCGCGAGTGCGCCAGGCCATGCTGCCGGTGGTGGCGGCCATCGGCGGCATGCTGGTGCCGGCGCTCATCTATGCGAGCCTCAATGCCGGCACGCCCGACATCCGGGGCTGGGGCATTCCGATGGCCACCGACATCGCCTTCGCCGTCGGCGTGATGGCGCTGCTGGGCGACCGGGTGCCGAAGTCGCTGCTCACCTTCCTCGTCGCACTCGCCATCGTCGACGACCTGGGTGCAGTCACCGTCATCGCCCTGTTCTACACGGATGATCTGAACCTTGCCGCCCTGCTCGTCGCCGCCCTCGTTCTCGGCGGCCTCGTGGTGCTCAACCGCCTGGGCGTGCGCCGCCCCCTGCCCTATTTCCTGCTGACCGTGCTGCTCTGGATGGCCTTCGAAGGGTCAGGGGTGCACGCCACCGTCTCGGGCATCTTCGCGGCCTGGACCATCCCGGCCCGCCCGAAGCTCTCGCCGCTGCTGTTCGCCGAACGCATGGAAGGCATGCTGCGCGAATTCCGGGAGGCACACACGGCCGAGCGTCCACTGATGCTCAATCCCCGGCAGACCGCCCTGCTCTGGCGGATGACGCAGACCGCCGAGCTGGCCGCCTCGCCCTTGCAGCGACTCGAGAGCGCCCTGCATCTGCCGGTCGCCTATGTGATCATTCCCCTGTTTGCGCTGGCCAACGCGGCCATTGTGCTCACTCCCGAAGCCGTGAGCGATGCGCTCGCGGGCACGGTGGCACCGGGCATCTTCCTGGGCCTGCTGGCCGGCAAGTTCGTCGGCATCGCCGGCAGCGTCTGGCTGGCCGTGCGTCTCGGCGCCGGACAGCTGCCCGCGGGCGTCTCGCTGATGCACATCGCAGGCGCCTCGCTGCTGGCGGGCATCGGCTTCACCATGTCGATCTTCATCGCGGATCTGGCATTCTGGGGCGACGAAGCCCGAATCAATGCCGCCAAGATGGGCATACTCGCGGCATCGCTGGCGGCAGGTCTCGCCGGTTACGCCTGGCTGCGCTGGCTGGCACCGCCGGCCCCGGCAACGATTTCAACGGAAAATTGATCCGGGTCGGTGCCGGTGTACCGGCCCTGAGGTAGACTGCCCATGAGCCATGCGGACTGCATGGATGATCCACGGCATCATCGAAGGTGACCGCCATGCTGGACATCAATCCCGACATCGTATGCGCCATCATCGACCGGGCCCGCGAGTTCCAGGCCAAGGAAGACGTGGTGTTTCCCGAGGACGGCATGAATCCCACGGACGACTGGGCCATGCAGACCCTCGCCAATCATCACGACGACCTCACCTATCTGGAGCTCAAGTCCGCCATCGAGGATCTGGAACCGGATCAGCAGGCCACCCTGGTCGCCCTCATGTGGCTGGGCCGCGAGGACTTCACGATCGACGAATGGGACAGGGCCCTGGCCCAGGCCAACGAGAACTGGAACGATCACACGGCCGACTACCTCATCTCCACGCCGCTGGTCGCCGACTATCTCCAGGAAGGGCTGCGCCTGCACGGCCACGAATGCGAGTAAGCGCCCGGGACGGCATGCTCCCGTGTGGCCGATTGTGCCTCCGGCCCGCTCGCACCCTGTCTGCAACCCGATGACAGCGCATGAAGCCCTCCCGCTCCTCCGCACTCGACGACCCCGCCCGGCTGGCCGAGCAGATCCGCGCCTGGGGCCGCGAGCTGGGTTTCCAGCGCATCGGCTTCACCGACACGGATCTCTCCGAAGCCGAGCGGGAGCATTTCGCCTGGCTGGCGAAGAACCATCATGGCGAGATGGATTACATGGCCCGGCACGGCACGAAACGCACGCGACCGGCCGAACTGGTGCCGGGCACGGTGTCGGTGATCTCGGCGGCGATGAACTACTACCCGGGCAGGGAACGCGAGGGGCAGGACCTGCTGGCGGATCCGGAGCGGGCCTTCGTCTCGCGCTACGCCCTGGGGCGCGACTACCACAAGCTGGTGCGCAAGCGGCTGCAACGGCTGGCCCGGCGGATCGAGGAAGAGATCGGCCCCTTCGGCTACCGGGTGTTCTGCGACAGCGCCCCGGTGCTGGAGAAACCGCTGGCCGAGAAGGCCGGACTCGGATGGCGCGGCAAGCACTCGAACCTGATCGACCGCGAGCACGGCTCCTGGTTCTTTCTCGGGGAGATCTACACCGATCTGCCCTTGCCGCCCGACACCCCCGCGCGGGACCACTGCGGCACCTGCACGGCCTGCATCGACATCTGTCCGACCCGGGCCATCGTGGCGCCGGGTGACGTGGATGCCCGACTGTGCATCTCCTATCTCACCATCGAGCTGCACGGTTCCATTCCGGAGGCCCTGAGGCCGCTCATGGGCAACCGCATCTACGGTTGCGACGATTGCCAGCTCGTCTGCCCCTGGAACCGCTTCGCCACGCCCACGCCCGAGGCCGACTTCCTGCCTCGCCACGGCCTCGACTCGGCCCGGCTGGTCGACCTGTTTGCCTGGGAGGAAGCGGAGTTCCTGCAGAAGACCGAAGGTTCGCCCATCCGGCGGCTGGGTCATGTGCGGTGGCTGCGCAATCTGGCGGTGGCGCTGGGCAACGCGCCGCCTTCGGCAGAGATCCGCACAGCGCTCGAGGCGCGGCTGAGCCACCCGTCGCCCCTGGTGCGCGAGCATGTGGCCTGGGCGCTGGCGCGGCAGAACGCGGCCGGCCTCACAGCTCCCAGGGACGCAGATACATGAAGGCGGAGGCGGCCAGCAGCCAGAACAGCAGCCGGCGCAAGGCCTGCCCCCGGTCCGGGCGCTCGTAACCGCCCATGCGGGCGCCCTTGCGCAGGAACTCCCGAACGTGCTGCTGATCCAGGTTGCTTCCGGGAATCGGCATGCGTTCGATGCTTTCATCCATGATCTTCAGATTCTCCGCCGTACGCATCACCCGGCGCACCCTGCCCTTGCGCACGTCATCGAACGACTGTTCGTAGGCCCTGATCGCCATGCGCGAGGCCGCAAGGCAGACCAGCCCTGGAATCAGGATGATCAGCCAACCGGCGAGCGGGCGCCCGGCATCCAGCCATTCCAGCCCCTGCCGGAAAAACGGATACCAGGCGATCAGCAGAATGCCATGGAGGATGCCGAACACCCACGGGCGCCCCTTGCGCATGCGGCGCAGGAACAGCTGCATGTCGGCGGAGTCGTTGTTGTGCCAGGACTTCATGCCGCTGTTGGCAGGATGGTGCACCGTTCGGAAATCCTGAACCCGCTCGAGAGTCCGCTCACCGGAATCGTCTCAGGCCCGGAACCGCTGTTCCGCCTGCAGGATCGCCTGGCAGGCCTCCTCGATCGCCCGGGCCGCCTCGCCGACCCGCACCGCGCAATCGGCGGTGACGGCTCCGGCATCCGCCAGATGAGCCGCACCCCGGTTGATCTCCTCGGCTGCCACACCCTGCTGTTCGGTGGCCACCGCGATCTCCCGGTTGTGAGCCGCGGCCGCCGAGACGCTCTCGCGGATGCGTTCGAACGCGGCACTCACTTCCTTTGCCTGGCTCACGCTCGATTGCGCACATTCCCGCCCGCTGGCCATGGCCTCCACGGCCTCGCGGATGCTGCCGAGCACCCTGTCGACCACCAGCTCGATCTCGGAGGTGGAATCCTGCGTGCGTTGCGCGAGCGTGCGCACCTCGTCGGCCACCACTGCAAAGCCCCGTCCCTGGGCGCCGGCACGGGCGGCCTCGATGGCGGCGTTGAGTGCCAGCAGATTGGTCTGCTCGGCGATCCCACGGATGGAATTGAGCATGGCAGCGATGCCGGAGCTCTCCTCGCTCAGGCGGTCGAGAATGGCCGAGGTGCGGTCGACTTCACCCGCCAGGGTGTTCAGTCGGGTTTCATTCTCGCGAACCACCTCGCGACCGGACTCGGCGGCCACATCGGCTTCCTCGGCTGCCTCGAGCGTGGCGGCGGCATTGCGCGAGATCTCCTGAGCCGTGGCCGCCATCTGATTGATGGCGGCGGCGAGCTGATCCAGTTCCCGCCCCTGGGCGGCCACCGCCTCGTCGAGTGCATCGGAGGCCTCGCCGGATATCCCGGAGGCCGATCGCAGACGTTCCAGCGCCTCGCGAAGCGTCGTCATCACCCGGCAGAATTCGTCCATCAGGGTATTGTAGGCGGTCGCGATCCCGGCCAGTTCGTCACGCCCCGCCACCTCCATCTTCAGGGTGAGGTTCCGGTCCCGGACTGCCTGTTCCATGGTGTCGCGCAGACGCCGCACGCCCCTGGCCACGCCCCAGGCGATCCAGAACACGCCACCCAGCACCAGCGGCACGATGACCATCACTTCCTTGAGCGCGTTGCGCCAGACCGTCCTGATTTCGGTCACGAATTCGTCGCTTGCACCGGATCCGTGCAAGGCGAGATAGGTGTTCGAGAGCTTCTCCAGATCGCCATAGAGGATGCCGAACACCAGCAACTGGCCTGTCACGGCCAGGATGGCCAGGATCACCATTTTCATGCGGATCGTCATCGTTCACTCCTGTCGCTGGCTTCTTCGATGACAAGGACTCGAATCCCTTTCACGTGCCTTCATCGGCAACGGGCTGGGAATCTTGATGTACCCGTCAGGAGGTCGAAGCGCACTTCGTGGTCCTCGAGATTGTGCGATCCGCACCGGTCGATTAGGATTCCGCGTCCAGGCATGCAACCCGGCTCCGTTCCCATGAAGGCACCCGAACTGCTGGCCCCGGCCGGCACCCTCAGGCACATCGACCACGCGCTGGCCTTCGGCGCGGACGCCGTCTATGCCGGCATCCCGCGCTACAGCCTGCGGGTGCGGAACAACGAGTTTCACCGGCTGGAGACCCTGGCCGAAGGCATTCGCCGCGTGCACGCGGCCGGGCGGCGGTTCTTCCTGGCCGTCAACGTGCTGCCGCACAACGCCAAGCTGGCCACCTTCCTGGAGGATCTGGCGCCGGTCGTCGCCCTGGGGCCCGATGCCCTGATCATGGCCGATCCCGGCCTCATCCTGCTGGTGCGGGAACAGTGGCCGGAGATGCCGGTGCACCTGTCCGTGCAGGCCAATACCATGAACCATGCCTCGGTGCGCTTCTGGGCCCGCCAGGGGCTGCGCCGGATCATCCTCTCGCGCGAGCTCTCGCTCGAGGAGATCGAGGAGATCCGCCAGCAGTGCCCGGACATCGAGCTGGAGGTCTTCGTGCACGGCGCCCTGTGCATCGCCTACTCGGGCCGCTGCCTGCTCTCGGGCTACTTCAACCACCGGGACGCCAACCAGGGCACCTGCACCAACGCCTGCCGCTGGGACTACCGGGTGCGACCCGGGACGACGGACCCGGAGACGGGCGAAACAGTGGCCGTGCCGACCCCGGCCACGGCGCTCCTCGAGGAAGGCCGCCGTCCCGGCGAGGCCATGCCCATCGAGGAGGACGAGCATGGCACCTACATCCTCAACTCGAAGGATCTGAGGGCCATCCGCCACGTCGAGCGACTGGTGCGAATCGGCGTGGACAGCCTCAAGATCGAGGGCCGCACCAAATCCCATTATTACGTCGCTCGTGTCACCCAGGCCTACCGGCGGGCCATCGACGACGCGGTCGCCGGGCGCCCCTTCGATCCGGCCCTGCTCGGTCAGCTCGAGAATCTCTCCAGCCGCGGCTACACCGAGGGCTTCCTCCAGCGCCACCTGCCGCCCGAGGCTCACCAGAACTACGAGGAAGGCGCCTCGCGAAACCGGCGCCAGCAGTTCGTGGCCGAACTCCTCTCGCAGGATCCGGATTCAGGCGTCGGGCTGTTCGAGGTCAAGAACCGCTTTGCCGTCGGCGACACCCTGGAGCTGATCACGCCGGCGGGCAACCGGCGGCTGCGCCTCGACACCCTGCTCGATGCCGAAGGCCGCCCCGTCGCCACGGCACCCGGCAGCGGCCACCGGGTCCGGATTCCGCTCGAGACGCGCCTGACACCCCCCGTGCTGCTCGCCCGCGAACTGTCAGGATGACAGGTCGTCAGGTTCCTTCCCCGGCCGCGCAGCGTTACACTGCAGGAAAAGATTCAAGGCAGGTGCCCCCATGACCGAACAGCCGGATTTTCTGATCCTCTATCTCGTCGCCGCCTTCGCCGTCGGCCTGCTGGCCGGGGCGCTCACCATGTTCGCGCTGCGTCGGCGCGACGACGGCAGACGCCGCAGGCTCGAGGCCGAACTGGAACAGGCGCGCGCCCGCGTGCTGGAGAAGACCCGCGAGCACGAGAACTACAAGGAGCAGGTCGGCGCCCATTTCCAGAAGACCGCCGAGCTCTTTCACGGACTGACGGCCCAGTACCGGGAGGTCTACCTCCACCTCGCCAACAGCGCCCAGCAGCTGGTGGGCGAACGGCCGCTGGCGCTGCAGGCCGACATGGAAGCCACCGAACGGCTGATCCAGTCCTCACCCGCGGCCGGCGAAGCCACCGAGGCATCCCGCACCGGCGAGGCCACCACCGAGCAACAGCCGGAACCGCCGCCCACCGCCCGCCTGCGCAAGGAAGCGAAGGCAACCGGGAAGGAAAACGAGGAAGTGGTGGGCGATGCCCCGCATGTGCCCGACATGGAGAAGACGGGCACCGAGGACACGGGCACGGAACAGCAGGGCAACCGGGCCTGACACGCGGCCGGTGCCACAGACGGGTTGATGATGGCCACGGAATCCACTGAATCCACGGAAATTGAGTGAAGGGTGAGGAGTAAGGAGTGAGGTGTTCTTTAACCATGTCATTCCGGCCAAGTGACCCTGGCCTTGAGCCGGGGGAACGCGAGCCGGAATCCGGAAACCCCACTGCTCCCTGCCATTACGGCTGATACTTCTCCTGGATCCCGGATAGCCCGCTGCGCGGGCTTCCGGGATGACTTGGGGGTAAGGCTGAGCGGGCTTCCGGGATGACTTGGGTGGTGGAGTCATTCCGGGCGAGCGAAGCGAGACCCGGAATCCAGAAACCACGCTGATCCATGCCACCGTGGTTCAACCCTTTCCTGGATTCCGGATCGGCGCTGCGCGCCGACCGGAATGACCAAGGAAGAAACGGTCACACCCGAGACAGCCGCAGCCTTCCCGCTTCCCGCTTCCAGCTTTTGAATTCTGAATTCTGGATT
>JALVEM010000191.1 GCA_027030825.1 Thiohalobacter sp. | reverse complement strand
TGCAGGAAACTCTGCTTCATGACGCAGAGCGCACAGAGCGCGGAGTACGCAGAGGGAATGTTTTTCCGTCAGAGAAAAACAATAACTTGCTTTTGTGGGGTTCGTGGATCTCGTGGCTGTATCCCGTTCCGTGTCTTTCCGTGTGCTTCCGTGGCCATTCGGGCGGTCATTCCGGGCGAGCGACCCCGGCCTTGAGCCGGGGGAGCGAGACCCGGAATCCAGAAACCATGCTCGTCCTTGCCGGCGTGGCCGATGCTTTTCCTGGATCCCGGATAGCCCGCTGCGCGGGCTTCCGGGATGACTGGGGTGGAGGCTGCGCGGGCTTCCGGAACAAAGGAAGAACAAGCGCTCGCAAGGAACGGCTACCTTTGTCTCACTCACAACAATATCGAGCAGTATTGAACATGCAATCTTCTTTTCCGTGGGTTCCGTGGCCATCTTTGGATTTCGTGGCCAAAAACCCTCGGCGTTCTCTGCGCCTCAGCGACCTCTGCGTTCCGGAACGATGGGGCCGGATAACGAAACCCGGCGCGGCTATTTCGGGAGGCCGAGGTTGCGCCAGATGGTGCGCGTGGGCTCGGTCCGGTTCATGGTGTAGAAATGCAGGCCGGGAGCGCCTTCCGCGAGCAGGCGTTCGCACAGTGCCGTGACCACGTCGATGCCGAAGGCCGTGATCGAGTCCATGTCGTCCCCGAAGGCCTCCAGCCGCTTGCGCAACCAGCGCGGGATCTCGGCGCCGCAGGCATCCGAGAACCGTGCCAGACGCACGTAATTGGTGATCGGCATGATGCCCGGCACCACCGGGACATCCAGCCCGCGCGCCTCGCATGCCTCGATGAAGCGCAGATAGGCATCGACATTGTAGAAGTACTGGGTGATGGCGCCGTTGGCGCCGGCGCGCACCTTGTTCATGAAGAAGTCGATGTCGGCGATGGCATTGGGCGCCTGGGGGTGGAATTCCGGGTAGGCCGCCACCTCGATGTGGAAGCGGTCACCGGTCTCCTCGCGGATGAAGGCCACCAGTTCGTTGGCATGACGGAACTCGCCCGCCTCGTGCATGCCCGAGGGCATGTCGCCGCGCAGGGCCACGATGCGGCGGATGCCGGCGTCCAGATACTGGTGCAGGATGGCGCGGATGCCCTCGCGGGTCGAGCCGATGCAGGACAGATGCGGCGCGGCCTCGAAGCCGGCGTCGCGGATTGCGAGCACGGTCTCGTAGGTGCCCTGCTGGGTACTGCCGCCGGCGCCGAAGGTCACCGAGAAATAGTCCGGATGCAGGGCGCCGAGCTCGGCCAGCACGGTCTCCAGCTTCTCGCGCCCTTCCGCGGTCTTGGGCGGAAAGAACTCGAAACTGAAACTACGGCTGAAATTCTTCTGTGATTCCATGAGTCAGAAGGATGGCCACGGAATCCACCGAATCCACGGAAAGACATCATGTGTCCGTAATTTTGGAAAAGCTGCGCATGTCAACAACAGGCATGCGCATTTTTTCCGTGGTTTCCGTGGTTTCCGTGGCTATTTATCAGTAACGATAATGATCGGGTTTGTAGGGGCCCTCGACCGGCACGCCGATGTATTCGGCCTGCTCGGGCGTGAGCTGCGTGAGCTTCGCGCCGATCTTCTCGAGGTGCAGTCGGGCCACTTCCTCGTCGAGCTTCTTCGGCAGCATGTAGACCTTCTTCTCGTAGCGTTCGGGATGGTTGAACAGCTCGATCTGGGCCAGCACCTGGTTGCTGAAGGAGTTGGACATGACGAAGCTGGGATGGCCGGTGGCGCAGCCCAGGTTCACCAGGCGTCCCTCGGCGAGCAGGATGATCTTCTTGCCGTCGGGGAAGATGATGTGGTCGACCTGCGGCTTGATGTTCTCCCATTCGTACTGCCGCAGGCTGGCGACGTCGATCTCGTTGTCGAAGTGGCCGATGTTGCAGACGATGGCCTCGTCCTTCATGGCCCGCATGTGGTCGTGGGTAATGACATGGTAGTTGCCGGTGGCGGTGACGAAGATGTCGCCGAGCGGCGCGGCCTCTTCCATGGTCACCACGCGATAGCCTTCCATGGCGGCCTGCAGGGCGCAGATGGGGTCGATCTCGGTGACCCAGACGGTCGCGCCCATGCCCCGCAGCGCCTGGCAGCAGCCCTTGCCGACCTCGCCGTAGCCGAGCACCACGCAGATCTTGCCGGCGATCATGACGTCGGTGGCGCGCTTGATGCCGTCGAGCAGCGACTCGCGGCAGCCGTAGAGGTTGTCGAACTTGGACTTGGTGACCGAGTCGTTGACGTTGATGGCCGGAAAGCCCAGCTCGCCGCGTTCTTCCATCTGGTAGAGGCGGTGCACGCCGGTGGTGGTCTCCTCGGTCACGCCACGGATGTTCTCGAGCAGGCTGGCATACCAGCCGGGCTTCTCGGTCAGTCGCCGGCGGATGGCGGCGAACAGGGCCTCCTCTTCCTCGCTGGTGGGGTTGTCGAGCACCGACGGGTCCTGTTCGGCCTTCGCGCCCAGGTGCACCAGCAGGGTGGCGTCGCCGCCGTCGTCGAGGATCATGTTGGGGGTGCCGCCGTCGGCCCATTCCATGATGCGGTGGGTGAATTCCCAGTATTCCTCCAGGCTCTCGCCCTTGTAGGCGAAGACCGGAATGCCCTCGGCGGCGATGGCGGCCGCGGCATGGTCCTGGGTGGAGAAGATGTTGCAGGAGGCCCAGCGGACCTCGGCGCCCAGGGCGGTCAGCGTCTCGATCAAAACCGCCGTCTGGATGGTCATGTGCAGGGAGCCGGCGATGCGGGCGCCCTTGAGCGGCTGCTGGTCGGCATACTTGCGGCGCAGCGCCATGAGGCCGGGCATCTCGGTCTCGGCGATGGCGATTTCCTTGCGGCCCCAGTCGGCGAGGGAGAGATCGGCGACGCGATAGTCGGAGAAGTTCTCGGGAACGGCATTCATGTTCATCTCCTGTATGAGCAAGATGAGCGCCGTTGTTGCAGGTCACCGGGCTTCCTGAGCCTGACGGGTCGTACCGCTGCAGCGCTCCTCAGGAAACCGGCGTATTACGATGCGGCACAGTATAGCCACGAAAACCGGTCATGACCACGCATGTCGTGATGACCACGGAATCCACCGAACCCACGGGCAAGGGATGGCCACGGAAAGCAGGGAAGGTTCGAGATACGCCGTCACCCCTTACTCCTCACTCCTCACTCCTCACCCCTCACTCTCTATTTGTGTTTTCCGTGTGTTTCCGTGGCCATTTCCCATCACGGTCATCCCGGAAGCCCGCGCATCGCCCACCCTCGGTCATCCCGGAAGCCCGCGCAGCGTCCCCCTCAGTCATCCCGGAAGCCCGCGCA
>JALVEM010000190.1 GCA_027030825.1 Thiohalobacter sp. | reverse complement strand
CAACTGGGTGGTCTTGCCGGAACCGGTCTCGCCGCAGACGATGACGACCTGATGCTGGCGCAGCGCCGCCAGGATGTCGTCACGGCGTGCGGAGACCGGCAGGGCCTCGGGATAGGCGAGCTTCAGTGGCGTGGCCAGCCGCCGCTCGCGGCGCGCCTCGGCCTCGGCCAGCCGGGCCTCCAGCCGGCTCAGCAGTCGGTCGTGCGGCTTGCCGGCCCGCGCCCGCCGCGCGATCCGTTCGAGCTCGCGCAACAGGCGCGGGCGATCCGCCAGCAGGCATGCATCGATACGTTCGCGCAGGGAGGCAAGCCGGTCCGGGGAATGGATTGCAGGTTGGATCTGGTTCACCTCGTTATTGTAATACGCGCGGCGCGCGAGCACTCACTGGAAATCGGCCGGCAGCCACGGAAACACACGGAAGAACACGGAAAGAAGCCTTCCAGGCGGGTCGTTACAGACGCCTGCAGAACACAAAGGCGCATGGGGCACTGTCGGACACGTCGATACATAACGCGGAGGACGCAGAGGCGCGGAGGACGCAGAGGCGCGGAGAACGCAGAGGGGGACTTATATTTTTTTCAGTCATCCTTGGCGAGCGGCTCTTTCTTTCGCCATTCCGGGCGAGCGACTCCGGCCTTGAGCCGGGGGAGCGAGACCCGGAATCCGGAAACCACGCCCTTCCTCGCCGCTGTGGCCGATGTCTTTCCTGGATCCCGGATAGTCCGCTTCGCGGCCTTCCGGGATGTCGGGAAGGAGGCACGCCACACTTTCCGGAACGACCAATGAAGAAAGGGCTCGCACGAGACTGCCACAACCCTTCCAGCTTCCGGCTTCTGAATTCTGGATTCCGAATTCTGGATTCTGAACTCCGAATTCCGGATCGACGCTGCACGCCGCAGACGGCGATTCAATGCGGCGCGCCATGCGAGCGCCGCCATTCCTGGAAGGTGTCGTATTCCTTCCAGCCGCCGGTGGTGATGTATTCGAGGATATTGCGCAGGCGGTAGAGCTGGACCACGGAATCCACCCGCATGATTTCCCTGCCCTGTTCGTCGAAAAACAGCAGCGCCGGGGCATAGAAGAGCCCCAGATCCCGCGCCCAGTCCTTCGCCGTCGTGACCCGCCCCCCCGGAGTCACCACGGGCCGGTCCGAGTCGAAAGGCAACTGTTCGACCTCGATCTGCCACAGCCGTTGCCTGACGACGGGATCGCGAAACGGCCCGTTGTGCAGGATGTCGCAGGCATGGCAGCGCGGCCGCTCGAACAGCACGAGCAGGGGCCATCGGGCGGCAATGCGGCTTCTGTCGAGCTGCCAGGGCGGATCGAGGATGAAGGGCTCGGTGTTGAGTTCGCCCTCGAAGGCCAGGGGCACGCCCGCCCGCTCGAGATAGTCTGCGAAACGTTCCTTGCGATAGTAGCCCTCGGCGAGATAGCGCAGCGCCGCTCGCATCTGGTACGGCGGATAGTAGCCTCGCAGCCGAAACACGGGCTTGCGGCCGGCATCATAGAACAGCAGCGTGGGCGTCAGATTGATCCGGTATTTCCGCGAGAATTCCCGCTCCGTGTATTCCCTGCCGTCGATGTCGGTCACGGTACGGTCGCCATGAATGTCGATGCCGATGATATCGAAGTGATAGAGCAGATAGGCGCGCGTGTCAGGACGCGACAGATCCGACAGCAGCGCCTTGCAATAGGCGCAGTATTTCTGGCCGAAATAGACGATGAGTCCGCGTTTGCCCGTCTGGAGTGCCTCGTTGAGATCCTCGCCCAGATCGAGGAAGCTGAGCTTGAACCAGGACGGCAGGCTGATCGGCTCCTCGAGCGGACGGTCGTCGAATTCGGCCGAGGTCTCGATCTCGCCGAAATGTTCGAAATCCACGTCCTCGTCATCAACAGTCGGCTCAGCCGGGACGGGCGCAGGCCACAGCATGATCAGCAGCAGGAGCGCCAGCAGAAGGCCTCGGATATCATTCATTGCGACATTGTACTCGATGCCGACGTGGCGGCGACCGGCACCGGGAGGGAATTTTTGACAGCCCGGGATTGTCTCATTCATGATCGGAGGACGAAACAACCCGTCGAGACATTCCATGACACGTCACGCCTTCCTGACCGCCCTGCTGCTGGCCCTGCTGTGGCCGTTGACCGGCGCCGCGCTGGAGGACAAGGATCCGGAACTCTTCGGAGAACCGCGGCACAAGCTGGTCTATCAGCTCAACAAGGCCGATCCCGACTATATCGACCACATCCTGTTCTCGGCCGGTGCCATGCTGCGCAAGTACGGGGACGACATTCACATCGTGATCACGGTCATCGGTCCGGGCATCCATCTCCTCGCCAAGCATCCCAGGCGCTTCGTCAGCGACGAGGCCCGCAGCCATGCCGAATCACTGGCGCTCTACGGCGTGGAATTCCATGCCTGCGGAAACACCCTTCGCAGCCTGGGCTGGACCGGCGAGGATCTGCTCGAATTCGCCGAAGTGGTGGAAATCGGCGCCGACGATCTGATGCTTCTGCAGGAGAAGGGCTACAGCTATATCAGCTGGTAGCCGGGTGCAGAATTCCCGTCTCCTGCCGATGCATCCCCTGAACGCAAAGCAGGTAACAGGACAGTACAATGACCATCGGTTTCGAGGATCTGTCGATCTGCCTCGTGGAACCATCGAACGTCCAGGGGAACATCGTCCGCCAACGACTGGAAGAGGAAGGCGTTCACAACGTGCAACTCTTTCCTGACGGACTGACTGCGCTCGAGGGCATTCGAAACTATCCGCCGGATCTGGTGATCAGCGCCATGTATCTCCCCGACATGACCGGCACCGATCTCGTGATCCGCATGCGCGAGGACGAAGATCGGGCCGTGCGCGACGTGCCCTTCATGCTGATCTCCAGTGAAACTCGCCTGGCCATGCTGGAACCGGTGCGCCAGGCCGGTGCCGTCGCCATCCTTCCCAAGCCGTTCGCCCCGGAGGACCTGCACCGGGCACTGCTTGCCACCGTGGACCTCATCCATCCATCCACGGAATCCCTCGACGTGGTGATCGAGGATCTTCGCGTACTGGTGGTCGACGACAGCGGAATGGCACGTCGCCACATCCGTCGCGTGATCGAGAATCTGGGCATCGAACACATCGACGAGGCCGAGAACGGCCGTCAGGCTGTCGAGATGATCGAGTCGACCTTCTACGACCTGGTCTTCAGCGACTACAACATGCCGGAGATGGACGGCGAGATGCTGACCAGGTACATCCGCGAACGCAGCAGCCAGAAGAGCATTCCGGTGATCCTGGTGACGAGCGAGCGGGATTCCGGCCGCCTCAGTGCCGTGCAACAGGCGGGGGTATCCGCCATCTGCG
>JALVEM010000189.1 GCA_027030825.1 Thiohalobacter sp. | reverse complement strand
AGCCGGCCGCGTTCGACCTTCGCCGTGCGCACGCCGAGGTTCTGCACCACGGCCGGGTCGATCTTCACGACATCGCCCTCGCCGGCCTCGTCGGCATAGACGGGCACCAGATCCATGCCCATGGGCGACTTGCCGGGCTTGTCGCTGCGGTAGTTCGGGTCCATGGGCGCGACCCAGTAGAGGATCTCGCGCTCGCCCTCCTTCTTCGCCTCTCCGTCTGCGGCCGGTGCCTCACCGCTCTCGCCGGAGACACCGGACAATTCCCGCCCGATGTAGATTCCGGCACCGAGGGAAAGGGCGCCGACGAGAATCCATCCCAAGATTTTGCCTGCACTCATGAATCTTCTCCTGTCCGGGATGCCAGATAGAGCAGCCGTGCCTGGGCCTTGGCGCGATCCACGCGCAGGCGCAAGGCCATCAGGCGGCTGTCGAGTTCGGTGAGCCGGGCCCGCATGAGCCCGGTAAAGTCGGTCACCCCGCTGCGGTAGGCGGCCAGCGAGGCCTCGGCGTTCTGCGCCGTTTCCGGAAGCACCTTGCGGTCATAGTGGCGGATGCGTTCGTCCAGACGCCCGAGCCGGGCCAGATCGGCATCCAGCGACTTCTCCAGCCGACGGATCAGGTCGTCGCGCACCAGCCGGGCGGCCTCGAATTCCTGCCGCCGTGCCGAGAAGGTGCGATCCTGGCGGTTCTTCGTGAACAACGGCAGGTCCAGCGACACCATGGCCGAGAGGAAATCCGCGCGGGAGGAGCCGTCCGGATTGTTCCCGACCCGGTTGCCGTAGGTCACGTCGAACATCAGGCCCGGGCGATAGCGGGCCCGGGCCTCGGCCAGCGCCTTCTGCGCCGCCTCGATGCGGGCATTGGCCGCCAGTACTTCCGGATGGCGGGCCAGAGCAGCCCGCAGCGAGGCGCGATCGGGCAACGGTGGAAGCGCCGGAAACTCGCGCGAGAGCGGCCGGTTCGCCGGCCCCTCGCCGATCCAGCGGGCCAGCGCCGCACGGGCCGCCTCTTCCTCGGTCCGGAAACGGGTGCGGCGATCGTCGAGCAGGGAGAGTTCCACCTGGGCGCGCAGCACGTCCTGCTGGTTCTTGCGCCCGGCGGCATAGTAGTCGCGGGTCACCACCACGAGCTGTTCGAACAGGGTGCGCAGGTCATCGACGATGCGCCCGCCCTCGACCTGGTACCAGACCTCCAGCCAGGCCTGGCGCACCTCGCGGAGCACCTTGCGCCTCGTCGCCTCGGCCCGCAGCGCCTCGGCCCGGGAGCGGGCCTCCATGCCTTCCCGACGCGCTTCGAGCGTGCCCCGCGGCGGGATGGCCTGCCGGACGCCCACCTGGAGCTGGGTCATGGCCTCCTGCGAACGGCTGAAGCTGTCCGTGGGCAGGTTCATCATCCCCAGCTTGAGTTTCGGATCCGGCAGCTCGCCGGCCGCGACGGCGGCCTCGGAGAGCGCCTGCGCCCGGGCCTTGATGGCCGGGGCCGAGACATCGCGGGCCAGCGCAGTCCGTTCGGCCTGCTCCAGCGTGAGGGCCTCTTCGGCCTGCAGGCCGGTGGCGATCAGCCACATGACAAGAGGCAGCAATCTTCCGAGATTCATGATTCGCTCCTGGATTCGTGTTTCCGCCATCGAAGGATGGCAGACGAGACACATGCCGGCCACGCGCAAGGCGCACCGGTCCGTCAGTCAGGAGCGGTGGTCAATCCCGCAGAACGCGGTGAAGCAGAAAGAGGGGCGGGGTCTTCCAGTCGGGGTGTTCGTAGTCGGGCCCGGCGCGGATGGGGGAACCGGCCAGCGCGGGAAGGAGCGGTCGCGAGACGGTGGCGACGGGGAATGGCCGCAGATCGCCCGATGCCGGCAGCACGCCATCGGCATCGCCGAGCGGCATCGCCTGCATCTGGCCGTCGTGCTGGCACGCATGACCGCCGTCGGAATCGCAGCAGTCGTGTTCAGCCTGGGCATGAACACAATGGGTACCCGATGCCGGAAGCTCGCTCGATGCGCCGAAGGCCAGGCAATGGCCGCAGAACAGCGTCAGCCAGGCGAACACCAGTCCTGCCACCGTGAAGGCGGAAATACCCTGCCTGCCTGTGCGCAGCCGCTCGAACATGCCTCTACCTTAGCACGATCCGTTTGCAATTGCGAGCGATTCTCGATTGGAGCGGGGAATGGCCACGGAATCACACGGAAATTGAGTGAGGAGTGAGGAGTGAGGAGTAAGGGGATCTTCCGTCATTCCGGGCGAGCGGTTTCTCCTCCCCGTCATTCCGGGCGAGCGAAGCGAGACCCGGAATCCAGAAACCACGCTGATCGATGCCGTGTGGCTGATGTTTTCCCTGGATTCCGGATCGGTGCTGCGCACCGTCCTGAATGACGAAAAGGAGAAACTGCTTGGCCGGGATGACTGAAAGAAAAACTCCTCACGCCTCACCCCTCACTCCTCACTTCCTTCCCGTGTGCTTCCGTGGCCATCAATCCGTGGCCAGATCCCTGCCCGTCAGCCGGCGCAGTGCCTCCCGGTACTTCTCGGCGGTCTTCTCGATGATCTCGGGCGGCAGGCGCGGCCCGGGCGGGCGCTTGTCCCAGTCGAGCGTCTCGAGGTAGTCGCGCACGAACTGCTTGTCGAAGCTCGGCGGGCTGATGCCCGGCCGGTACTGGTCGGCGGGCCAGAAACGCGAGGAATCCGGCGTCAGCAGCTCGTCGATCAGCACCAGGGTGCCGTCGCGGTCCAGCCCGAACTCGAACTTGGTGTCGGCAATGATGATGCCGCGCTCGCTCGCGTAATCGGCCGCTTCGCGATAGATGCGCAGGCTCAGACTGCGCACCTGCTCGGCGCGCTCCCGGCCGAGCAGCGCCACCGTGGCCTCGAAATCGATGTTCTCGTCGTGCTCGCCCACGGCAGCCTTGGTCGAGGGCGTGAAGATGGGCTCGGGCAGGCGGTCGGCGAGCTGCAGGTCCGGGGGGAGCTCGATGCCGCAGACGCGCCCGGTGCGCTGGTAGTCCTTCCAGCCCGAGCCGATCAGGTAGCCGCGCACGATGGCCTCCACGGGCAGGGCCTGCATGCGCCGCACCACCACCGCACGGCCTTCCACCTGCGCCCGTTCTTCCGGATCCGGCAGCACCGCCTCGAGCGGAACGTCCGCCAGATGATTGGGCACGAGCGACGCCATGCGCTCGAACCAGAAACCGGAGATGGCCGTCAGCACGGCGCCCTTGCCGGGAATCGGGTCGGGCAGCACCACGTCGAAGGCCGACAGCCGGTCGGTGGTGACCATGAGCAGATGGTCGTCGTCCACCTCGTAGATGTCGCGCACCTTGCCCCGGGCGATGCGCCTCAGGCTGGACAGGTCGGATTCGTAGAG
>JALVEM010000188.1 GCA_027030825.1 Thiohalobacter sp. | reverse complement strand
AGGTCGAGGAACTGGAGAAATACGTGTTCACCGAGAACTGTCCCCAGGCGCAGGGAGGGGCACGCTGATGGCCGAGATGATGTACTGGGAAGCGATCCGCCGTGCTCACGACGAGGAGCTGGCCAATGACCCGATGGTGATCGCCATGGGCGAGGACATCGGCGTGGCCGGCGGTACCTACAAGGCGACCAAGGGCCTCTATGAAAAGTACGGCCCGGAGCGGATCATCGACACGCCGATCTCCGAAAACGGCTTCACGGGTCTCGGCATCGGCGCCTCCTTCATCGGCGTGCGGCCGATCATCGAGATCATGTCGGTCAACTTCGCCTGGCTGGCGATGGACCAGATCTTCAACACCGCCGCCAAGGTGCACTACATGTCCGGCGGCCAGCTCAAGGCGCCGGTCGTCATCCGCTCGCCCGGCGGCACCGCGCATCAGCTCGGCGCCCAGCATTCGGCGCGCATGGAGAAGGTGTTCATGAGCGTGGCGGGCCTGCGGGTGGTCACGCCGTCGAATCCACGCCAGGCCTACGGCCTGCTGAAATCGGCGGTGCGCTGTGACGACCCCGTGTTCATCAACGAGCACGAGCTCATGTACAACCTGCGCGGCGAGGTGCCGGACGAGGAGTATTTCCATCCGCTGGAAGGCTCCGAGATCGCGCGGGAGGGGACGGACATCACCCTGTTCGGCTACAACATTTCCGTGCACTGGTGTCTGCAGGCAGCCGAACGCCTGGCGAAGGAGGACGGCATCGAGGCCGAGGTGGTCGATCTCTACGCCCTGGCGCCGCTGGACCGGGAAGGCATCGTGAATTCCGTGCGCAAGACCCATCGGGCGCTGATCGCCGAGGAGGCCGAGCCGGTGTGCGGCGTGGGTGCGGAGGTGATGGCCATCCTCAACGAGGAATGCTTCTACGAGCTCGACGCCCCGCCGGTGCGGGTCTCGGCGGCGAACGTGCCCATCCCGTACAACCGGACACTCGAGAAGGCCGCCATCCCGAACGCCGACGACATCGTCGCCGCCGTTCGGAAGATGTTCGGCCTGTGATTCGCAACAGGACCTTTTTCGGCTCCCGCATCTTGCGCGAGGCCCGAACAGGGTAGCCGGTTTTCCCGGCGTCTCCGGCGCCATGGCGCTTCGTTCTCAGGATTTCTGGATGCAGACCAATGGCTGAACCTTACGTGATCAAGATGCCCCAGCTCTCGGACACCATGACCGAAGGCGTCATCGTGAGCTGGGAGAAGCAGCCGGGCGACAAGGTCGAGCGCGGCGATGTGGTGGCCCAGGTCGAGACCGACAAGGCCATCATGGACGTGGAGGTGTTCCGGGAAGGCTATCTGTCCGGCCCGCTTGCTCCCGAAGGCGCCACGGTGCCGGTCGGCGAGCCCATCGGCTATCTCGTCGCCTCGCCCGAGGAGGTGGTGACCGAAGGCGAGGCTCCGGCAGGCGGCACGGGCGCTTCCGAGTCGCCCGCCGGGCCGGAGAAGGAGGCTCCGTCCGCCGAAGCGCCTGCCGCCGAGCCGGAACCGGCGGCTGCTTCCTCGGGGCCGCAGCCCCCGGAGGGCGTGGTGCACGTGATCAGCATGCCCCAGCTTTCCGACACCATGACCGAAGGCGTCATCGTGAGCTGGGAGAAGCAGCCGGGCGACAAGGTCGAGCGCGGCGATGTGGTGGCCCAGGTCGAGACCGACAAGGCCATCATGGACGTGGAGGTCTTCAAGGAAGGCTATCTCTCCGGCCCGATCGCCCCGGTGGACGCGACCGTCCCGGTGGGCGAACCCATCGCCTATCTGGTCGGGAAGCCGGAGCAGGTGGTGCGCGAGACGGCGACACCTGCGGCCGGGGAACCGGCAGCTGCGCCGAAGAAGGAGAAGGCGGAGGAAAAGCCCGCAACGCCTGCGTCAGGGCCAGCAGCCCCGGCCCGGCCGAGCGCACCCGCTGCCGCACCCGCGCCGGGCAAGGCCGTATCCCCCGCGCCTCGCCCGGACGGCCGGAAGGCCACCCCCTATGCCCGCAAGCTCGCTGCCCAGCGTGGCGTGGACCTGAACACGGTGGTGGGCACCGGGCCCGAGGGCGTGATCGTGGCCGCCGACGTGATGCGCGTGCAGCCGCAGGCGGCTGCGGGGGGCGCTGCCGGGCCGGGTGGCTTCCCGCAGGTGGATGTGCCGGGCGAAGGCCGTCCCATGACGGCGCTGGAGGCGGCGATCAGTCACGCCATGACCGAATCGCTGTCCATGCCCACCTTCCACGTCACCCGCAAGATCCGCCTGGGCGCGCTGATTCGTGCCGCCAAGGCCAGGGGCGTGTCCGTCACCGTCGCCATCGCCAAGGGTTGCGCCGAGGCGATGCGCAAGTATCCGAAGATGAACTGGTGCTACAAGCCGGTCGACCAGCTCGTGGAGCGTGCCAACGTCGATATCGGCATGGCGGTGGCGGCCGAGGGCGGCGGCCTGGTGGTGCCCGTGCTGCGCGGCTGCGAGCAGCGCACGCTGGAGGAACTGAACGAGGACTGGAAGGATCTGGTCGAACGCGCCCGCAAGCGCCGGCTCAAGCCGGAGGAATACCAGGGCTCCACCTTCCAGATCTCCAACATGGGCATGTTCGGCGTGGACCACTTCGACGCCATCGCCACGCCGGGCATCGCGGCCATCCTGGCGATCGCCTCCGACACGCCGGATGGCAGCCCCTTCACCATCACGGCCGATCACCGGGTGGTCAACGGCGCGGACGTGGCGCTCTATCTCAACGAGCTCAAGACGCTCATCGAACAGCCCGAGTCCTGGATGGGACCGAGCGGCCCGGCCATTCCGGAAGGCGACTGGGACTATGACGTGGCCGTCGTCGGTGGCGGCCCCGGCGGCGAGGACTGTGCCCGCGACCTGGCCGCCCACGGCCTGAAGGTGGCGCTCATCAACGATGCGCCCTTCCCGGGCGGCGAGTGCCTCTGGCGCGGCTGCATCCCTTCCAAGGCCTGGCGGGCGGCGGCCGACCGCATCCGCGACCGCGCCCACGACGCGCACCTGGGCGTGCTCGGCACCGACCAGGCGAAGCTGGACTGGCAAAAGCTGGAGGCGACCCGGCGCCGGGTGCTGGAGACCCGCGGCGACATGGCGCTCAAGACCGACCGCGGCGTGAAGATCGACTACATCCAGGGTCATGCCTGCTTTGCCGGCGATCACGAACTGATCGTCGACACCCGCCACAACCAGGACGACCCGCATCGTCGACCCGAGGCCGGCGACTGCAGCGAGGGCCGGCGCATCCGCTTCGGCGCGGCCGTCGTCGCCACCGGCGCGCCGCCCTTCGTGCCGCCGATCCCGGGCGCCCGCGAGGGCGTGGAGAGCGGCGCCGTGCTTACCTCGGACACGGT
>JALVEM010000187.1 GCA_027030825.1 Thiohalobacter sp. | reverse complement strand
GATCAGATTGCTCGACGACGCCGATCTGCACCGTGAACTTTCCGCCACGGTCAGGGCGCACGTGGAAAGGCATTTCAGCTGGGAGGCCTCGCTTGGCCTGCTCGATGAACTCATGGCGTCATGAAGAGTGATTCGGCAAGACTCGTTGCCCATGTGATCTACCGTTTCGGTCACGGTGGGCTGGAGAACGGGCTGGTCAATCTGATCAACCGGATGCATGCCAGGGGGCTGCAGTCGAGATATCGGCATGTGATCCTGTGCATTACAGGATATACGGAATTCCGCGATCGTCTGGAGGACGCATCCGTTCAGGTGGTTGGTCTGGACAAGCGGGAAGGGAAGGACCCGGCCTATTATCTGCGACTGCTTCGCACGATTCGCGGGCTTCGTCCTGACATCGTGCATTCCCGCAATCTGCCTGCGCTCGAGTGTGCGGTGATGGCGAGGATCGCAGGCGTGCCGGCCGTGATTCACGGAGAACATGGATGGGACGTTCATGATCTGGAAGGCAGGGTTCGCAGATACCGGCTCCTGCGCCGTTTCAGCCAGCCTTTCATACACCGTTTCGTCGCGCTCTCGAGACATATCGAGCAATGGCTGGTACGGGATGTCGGTATTCGTGCCGACAAGGTGACAAGAATCTGCAACGGCGTGGATACCGAGAGGTTTCGGCCGCCCGAGACGGTGCGGGAGGACGACCTCGTCAATATCGTCCACGTGGGCCGATTCGAGCCGGTGAAGAACCCGGGTCTGCTGATGGATGCCTGTGCCAGGATGCTGCATGCACATCCGGAGCTGCGGAAGACCGTTCGACTGCACATGATCGGGGATGGCAGCCTGCGGGCCGAACTGGAGCGGATGGCGGAAAGGGAGGGCATCGTCGAGCAGGTCCGGTTCCATGGCATGCGGGACGATGTCCCGGAAATGCTGCGCCGCATGGATGTCTATGTACTGCCTTCGTTGAACGAGGGCATTTCCAACAGCATTCTGGAGGCCATGGCCACCGGCCTGCCGGTCGTGGCGACTCGTGTCGGCGGCAATCCGGAGCTGGTCATGGAAGGAGTCAACGGTTTTCTCGTTGCATCAGGGGATGCCGATGCCATGGCGCAGGCACTGCATCGCTATTGCACGGATGGGGACTTGCGCAGGCGACACGCTGCGGCATCGAGGCAGCGGGCACTGGATGAATTCAGTATCGACGCCATGGTGGACCGATATGTGGCACTGTATGATTCCCTGCCGTAGAGAGTCGATGGTGGCAGAAGGATAAGAAGATGTGCGGAATAGCAGGCATAGTCGACATTGAAGGCAATCAAAGAATAGAGAGGCAACTCCCCCTGTTGCGCAGGATGAACGACCTTCTGCGGCATCGCGGGCCCGACGAGGATGGCATCTTTCATGACGAGAGGGTGGGGCTCGCCCATCGCAGGCTGGCCATCATCGATCTTGGTGAAGGACAGCAGCCGATGTTTTCTTCCGACGGAAAGGCGGTCATCGTGTTCAACGGGGAAATATACAACTTTCGAGACTTGCGTCAGCAGCTCGAATCCCTGGGACACGATTTCCGCACCCATTCGGATACGGAAACGATTCTCTGTGCCTGGCAGCAGTGGGGGGAGGAGTGTGTCCACAGGCTGCGGGGCATGTTCGCCTTCGTGATCTATGACATGGATCGGGGGGTCGTTTTTCTCTGTCGCGACCGGCTGGGGATCAAGCCACTGTATTACGCGGTCACCCGCGACGGGCTGTTGCTGTTCGGATCGGAGATGAAATCGCTGCAGGTACACCCGTCGGTGTCGGCGACCATATCGGAGACCGCCGTCGAGAATTATTTCGTTCTGGGATACGTCCCGGCACCACTCAGCATTCTCGAAGACGTGCGCAAGCTGGAAGCGGGCACCTGTCTGAAGGTGGATCTGAACGCACGGCGCGTGGGTGAACCCGTCAGATACTGGGACGTCGACCTTTCACCGGCGGAGACACTCTCCGGCAGGTCCATCGACGACATCGGCCACGAACTGATCGAGCGGCTGCAGGAGGCGGTTTCGCTGCGCCTGATCGCCGAGGTTCCGCTCGGTGCATTTCTCTCGGGAGGCATCGACTCCAGCGCCGTCGTGGCAATGATGAGTCGACTGAGCGATGAGCCGGTGAAGACCTGCTCCATCGGCTTCGACGTGAGGGATTTCGACGAG
Source organism: Thiohalobacter sp. (assembly GCA_027030825.1). Lineage (GTDB taxonomy): Bacteria > Pseudomonadota > Gammaproteobacteria > Thiohalobacterales > Thiohalobacteraceae > J048. The sequence continues at coordinate 1,184 of JALVEM010000187.1, read as the reverse complement.
ACCGAATATGCGCGAATGGTCGCTGAACGCTACGGTACGGATCACGTCGAGCGGCTGGTGGATCCAGACGATTTCGTGCTCGTCGATCGATTGATGGACTACTACGACGAACCCTTTGCAGACAGCTCGTCATTGCCTACCTACCGGGTCTGTCAACTGGCCAGGGAACGGGTGACGGTCGCCCTGTCTGGCGATGGCGGTGACGAGAATTTCATTGGTTACAGGCGCTATCGCTGGCACATTGGCGAGGAGCGGATCCGATCACTGCTCCCCTATCCGTTGCGCCGCGTGCTGTTCGGCCTGGCCGGCACCCTGTATCCCAAGATGGACTGGGCACCCCGTTTCCTCAGGGCCAAGTCGACGCTGAATTCGCTTTCACTCGAATCCATCCAGGCCTATCTGCAGACGGTGTCCATCCTGCCGCTCGATGCCTACCGCAAGCTGTTCAGAAAGGGGTTTCTGCGCAGGCTCGATGGCGAGACGGCGCTGGAGCGGTTTCGGTCCATCGCCCGGTCCTCCGGCCTCGAGGAACCGGCCAGGATGATCCAGTATCTCGATTTCAAGACCTATCTGCCCGAAGACATCCTCACCAAGGTGGACCGGGCCAGCATGGCACACTCTCTCGAAGTGCGGGTGCCATTGCTGGATCACGTGTTCGTCTCCTGGGTGGCGAAGATCCCTTCGACACTGAAGCTCAAGGGGCGCGAAGGGAAGTATGTCTTCAAGAAGGCGCTGGAACCCCTGCTCCCCAACGAGGTGCTCTATCGCGCCAAGATGGGATTCGGTGTGCCCATCGGGCGCTGGTTTCGCGGGCCGCTGGCGGAGGAATTGCGCAGGCGGGTTCTGGGGGAGCGGCTGCTGGATTCGGGTGTCTTCGACGACCGGTATCTGCAGACCATCGTCTCCCAGCACCAGTCGGGCATCCGGGACCACGCCAGTACCCTCTGGGCCCTGATGATGTACGATCAGTTCCTCGAGCGGGCCGAAAGGACATAAAGCCCGCTGCGCGGGCTCGGCTCTGACCCGCATATGGCACCAAGGCGGAAGCGGGCGGGTTTGTGATTCTTGATGCCGCACTGGCCTGGATTGGTTCTGGGCTTTTCGGGCAGGAATGCGATTTGTACCACCCGCTTCCTGTTCCGGCGCTGGCGGATTTTCGCTCGGTCTCGCGGGCGCTTCACTCA
>JALVEM010000186.1 GCA_027030825.1 Thiohalobacter sp. | reverse complement strand
CCGGTTGCGCCGTCACAAGGCGCGGCTGCAACCGGGCGACCGGCTAATCCTCCATTACGACCCGCAGGTGCTGGCGGCGCAGGTGCCGCGGGCGCGGCTAGTGGCGGACGAGGGTGGGTTCAGCGTCTGGGAGAAGCCGCCGGGGATGCGCTCGCACGGCTCCCGCTGGGGTGACCACACCAGCCTGGTGCGCTTCGCCGAGACCGAGCTGCAGCGGGTGAGCTTTCTGGTGCACCGCCTGGACGCGGCCGCCAGCGGCCTGATCCTGGTCGCCCACGGGAAGGGCACGGCACGCGAACTGAGCGCGCTGTTCGAACAGCGCCAGGTGGCCAAGAGCTATCGGGTGCAGGTACATGGCCGCTTTCCGGAAGCGGAGCAACGTTACGACACGCCGCTGGACGGCAAGCCGGCGCTCACCCATGCCCGGCGCATCGCCTACGCCCCGGACACCGACCGCTCGGAACTGGAGGTGCGCATCGAGACCGGTCGCAAACACCAGATCCGACGGCATCTGGCCGGCGCCGGGTTTCCCGTGGTCGGTGACCGGCTGTACGGTCACCCATCCGACTGCGACGAGTGGCTGGCCCTGCGCGCGGTGGAGCTGGCCTTCCACTTCGGACAGCCGCGCCGCTATCGCCTCGACCCACTGGATTGAGAGGAAGTCCGCTGTTTCCGGATCCCGATGATCCAGAGCCCCTCCCGAACCTCCATGCCGAGGTATTCCACCCCCTTCCTGCGGCACCAGGCCTGGACGTCATCCCCGCAGGGCGGGTAGGAGATCACCAGCCGCGCCTCCTCGCCCGCCTCGAGCTTTTCGACCTCGCGGTCAATGGCGAGCAGATAACCGGGGCAGGTCTGCCCCCGCACGTCGATCTCCACCACCCCGTCCACCCGGGTCACCGAGTTCGCGTGGATGGCGCCGGCGCTGCGCTTTCTGCGAAATGGCCACATGAGTCTAGAATGACAGCACCCGCAGCATTGCCACAAGTGACAGAGGGAGACTGCCATGCAACGCCTGCTGTTCCTGATCGTCCTGCTCGTTTCGACCGCCGGCATGGCGGACGGGTCGCTGGAAGAGGATGTCCTGCAGATCCACAGATCCTGGGAGCACGCCAACTTCGAGCTGAGCGGCTCGGAGAAGATCGAAGGGCTCGAGAGGGTGGCACACGCCGCCGACCGGCTGGTGGAACGATGGCCGGGCCGCGCCGAGCCGCTGCTGTGGAAGGGGATCACCTATGCCACCTGGGCCGGCGCCCGTGGCGGACCGGGCGCGCTCGGCCTGGCACGGCAGGCACGCGACGCCCTGCTGGCAGCCGAGCGGATCGACCCCGGCATCATGAACGGGGCCATCTACACCACGCTCGGCAGCATCTACTACCGCGTGCCCGGCTGGCCCATCGGCTTCGGCGACGACGACAAAGCCGCGGAGTATTTCAGAAAGGCCATGCAGATGAACCCCGACGGCCTGAACAGCAACTACTTCTACGGCGATTTTCTGCTGGACCAGGGACAGTACCGCAAGGCCGCCGAGGTGCTGAGGCGGGCGCTCCGCGCGCAACCGGATCCGGAACATCCGATCGCCGACCGGGGCCGGCGCCGACAGGTGGAGGCGGCACTGAGGAAGGCCCTCGACCACGCCGGCTGAGGTTTCGCAGCAGACGGAACCGTCATGGCGAAGCGTCCCCCTCGCCCCACAGCCGCTGGTACAGGCCGCTGCTGCGCTCGACCCGGCGGGCGATGCCGGCGCGCAGCACGCCCTCGCCGGCGCACAGCAGCACCGATTCGCGGGCGCGGGTGATGCCGGTGTAGATCAACTCACGGCTGAGCAGCGGGGTGTCGGCATCGGGCAGGACCAGCACCACCCGGTCGAACTCCGAGCCCTGGCTCTTGTGGATGGTCATGGCGAACACCGTCTCGTGCGGCGGCAGGCGCGCGGCCAACAGGCCGCGCACGCCCTCGGGACGGCCGGGATCGGGGAACCAGACGCGCAGGCGGCCTTGGGGGTCGGGCAGCACCAGGCCGACATCGCCGTTGAACAGGCCCAGGGCGTAGTCGTTGGCGGTGACCATGATCGGCTGGCCGGGATAGAAGGCCTGCCCCTCCGCGCCCAGCAGGCGCGCCATGCGGCGGTTGAGCTGGCGCACCCCCTGCGGGCCCTCGCGCAGGGCGCACAGCACCCGCACCCGGCCCATGATCCGCAGGGCCCCGGCGGGATCGGCGGCCTGGCGGGCGGCCTGCACCGCGGGCAGGAGATGGGTCTGCAGCAGGGCGTCCAGGGTGGCGCGGTCGTTCGGCTGGAGATCGACCTCGGCCTCCCCGGCCAGGGCCGCGAGGGCCGCTTCGGCATCGCCGGCATTGACCGCGCGCGCCAGGCGGCCGATGCCGCGCCGCGGGTCGAAGCGGCGGCTCTCGGTGAGTTCCACCAGGTGATCGGCCATGCGCGGCAGGTCGTCGTCCGCCGGCACGGCGTCCCCGCTCAGGTCCCGCACCCGGTCGGCGAGCGCCCCGCTGAAACGCCCCCCGCCGGGACCGCACAGGTCGGCCATCACCCGTCCTGCCTCCACCGAGGCGAGCTGGTGGCGATCGCCCAGCAGCACCAGGCGGGTCTCCGGGCGCAGGGCGGCGAACAGGCGCGCCAGCATGGGCAGGTCCACCATAGAGACCTCGTCCACCACCAGCAGGTCGAGCGGCAGCGGGCGCTCGGCGCCGAACCAGGCGCGCACCCGGCCGGGCCGCATGCCCAGCAGGCGATGCAGGGTGACCGGCTCCGGCAGGTCGCCGGCCAGTTCGGGATCGGCGGCGGCGATGGACTCGGCGAGCCGCCCGGCCGCCTTGCCGGTGGGCGCGGCCAGGCCGATGCGCAGCGATTCGCCGCCGGGCTGGGCGCGCAGCAGCGCCAGGATGCGCGCCACCGTCCAGGTCTTGCCGGTGCCCGGCCCGCCGCTGATCACGCACAGCGGGCGCAGCAGCGCCAGCACCGCCGCCACCCGCTGCCAGTCCACCGGGGCGGCCGGCTTCGGGAACAGCCGCGCCAGGCCCTCGCATGCGGCCGCCTCGTCGATCTCGTAATCGGGCATCGCCAGGCGCCGGGTCACCGCCTCGATGATCTGCCGCTCCCAGGCGTGATAACGGGCCAGGTAGAGCCGGTCGCCGTCGCGCACCAGGGGCCGGGGCTCGGCGGCGTCGGGCGGGGCCACCAGCCCGGCCGCCTCCAGTCGTTGCAGCGCCGCCTGCGGATCCAGGCCCAGCTCCGCCGGCGGCTCGCGCAGCGGCAGGCAGACGTTGCCCTGGCGGATGCGCGCGCTGAGCAGGGCCAGCAGGGCGCGCACCCCGGCCTCCTCGATACCGCCCAGCGCGCACAGATGACGCGCCAGGTGCAGATCGGCG
>JALVEM010000185.1 GCA_027030825.1 Thiohalobacter sp. | reverse complement strand
GCCAGGCGCAGGGTCCGCCCGAGTTCGGGAAAATACCGTGGCTGAAGATCCCAGTCGGGGATGTCTGCCGGCGGGCGGTCCGGGAGCGCATGGAGCAGATACACCCGCCCCCGATGGCGCCGCACCTCGGAATCCGCCCAGCGGACCCGAGGCTCGGCATCCGGGCGGGCGCCCAGCACATCCTGCCGGATACGCTCGAGCACGGCCCGCGACGGAATCGGATGCCCGGCGCTCGCAATCCAGTACCGCAGCAGATTGCGCTGGCGCGCCTCCGGAAGACCCAGCACGGTGGCGGCCTGCAGCAACCCGTCCCGGCGACAGGCTGCGAGATCCGCTTCTGCCAGCGCATCGAGCAGCCCGGCGGCCTCGGCCTGCAGGGTCGCCGCCCGATGCAGGGTCGCCGCCAGCGACGGCCAGCGCTCGCGCAGCCCGGGCAGGATGCTGTGGCGCAAGTAGTTGCGATCGTGCCGCAGATCGCGGTTGGACGGGTCCTCGATCCATTCCAGTCCCCGCTCACCGGCCCAGCGGCGGATCGTCTCCCGATCGGTCTCCAGCAGCGGGCGCAGCAGGCGGCCGCGACCGAGCCCGGCCACGGCGGGCATGGCGGCCAGTCCATGCGGTCCGGCTCCCCGCAGAAGCTGCAGCAGCAGGGTCTCGGCCTGATCGTCGGCATGGTGCGCCGTTACCACCGCCTCGCCAGTCGCCAGCCAGTCCCGCCAGACGCCATAGCGGGCCTCGCGTGCCGCCGCCTCCGGGCTGATCCCCGGGCGCGGGCGGGCATCGACATGGAACACCTGGACCGGGACCGCATGCGCCTCGGCCAGGGCCTTCACCCTGCGCTCCCATTCATCCGCCTCGGCATGCAGTCCGTGGTGGACGTGCACGATTCCCAGTGACCAGGGCATCGACGGAGCGAGTTCGGCGAGCAGGTGAAACAGAACCACGGAATCGCCGCCGCCACTGACGGCGGCCCAGCAGCGGGTCGGCGCGGGATCGATCGAAGCGAAGAAATCCGAGAGCCGGCGCTCGAGAGAGGGGCGCCCCACGGCTCAGGCCTCACGCGCAGGATTCATTCCTTGACCTGGAAGCGGCCGTAGCTCATCAGGCGCCGGTAGCGGGACTCGACCAGCTGCTCGGCCGGCACGGCGCTCAGGGCTTCCAGTTCGGAGACCAGTCTGCGGCGGATGCGATCGGCCATCTCGTCGGGATTGCGATGCGCGCCGCCGAGCGGCTCCTCGATGATGTCGTCGATCAGCTCGAGCTCCTTGAGACGCTGCGCGGTGATACCCAGCGCCTCGGCCGCCTCCTTCGCCTTCTCGGCCGATTTCCAGAGGATGGAAGCACAGCCTTCCGGCGAGATGACCGAATAGGTGCTGTACTGCAGCATGAAGATCCGGTCGCCCACGCCGATCGCGAGCGCCCCGCCGGATCCGCCCTCGCCGATCACGGTGCAGAGCACGGGCACCTTCAGTTCGGACATCACCTGGAGGTTCTTCGCGATCGCCTCGCTCTGGCCACGCTCCTCGGCATCGATGCCGGGGTAGGCGCCGGGCGTGTCGATGAAGGTGAGGATGGGCAGCCGGAAGCGCTCGGCCAGTTCCATCAGCCGCAGGGCCTTGCGATACCCCTCGGGCCGGGGCATGCCGAAATTGCGCCGCAGCTTCTCCCTGGTGTCGCGGCCCTTCTGATGGCCGATGACCATGACCGGATGGCCCTCCAGACGCGCCATGCCGCCCACGATCGAAGGATCGTCGGCGAAATGGCGATCGCCGTGCAGTTCCTCGAAATCGGTGAAGATGCGCTCGACATAGTCCAGGGTATAGGGCCGCTGCGGATGGCGGGCGAGCTGGGCGATCTGCCAGGGGGTCAGTTTCGAGAAGATCGACTCGGTCAGCGAGCGGCTCTTCTCCTGGAGCTTCTGGATCTCCTCGCTGATGTTGATCTCGGCGTCGTCGCCCACATAGCGCAGCTCCTCGATCTTCGCCTCGAGTTCTGCGATGGGCTGTTCGAAATCCAGGAAATTCAGGTTCATGGAGTCTCGGCGTCCGGCCTGCTGGGTCCGCCAAGTTTACCTTTTCCTGATGGAGTTGGACAGGGAGGTTGAGTCTGAATTCAGAATTCAGAATCCAGAATTCAGAAGCTGGAAGCTCGAAGCTGGAAGGCGTTGTGCTTGTCACGGGCGCAGCCGACTCGGCGATACCGGGCATCGCAGGGCTGCCGGCGGAGAAGCGAGGGCTGTCCGAGCCCGCAGGGCGAGTTCCCGAGCGCGCCGGCAGTCCAAGAAGCGCAGGGAACCCGCAGGGTGAGCCGCCGGAGGCTGCGCCCGTAACAAGCGCAACGCAAATCGGGAAACGAAGCGTCGGAGGAGCGCGAGCCGGAATCCAGAAACCACGCCGATCCGTGCTGCTGCAGATTGAATCTTCTCCTGGATCCCGGATAGCCCGCTTCGCGGGCTTCCGGGATGACTAAAGTGGGCGTACGCGGGCTTCCGGGATGACCAAGTGGGCGTACGCGGGCTTCCGGGATGACCAAGTGGGCGTACGCGGGCTTGCGGTCGAAAACTACCCGTCTCCCAGGCCACGCGCGAGGTCGGCCTGGATGTCCTCGATGTCCTCGAGCCCCACGGCGATGCGGATCAGGCCCTCGGAGATGCCGGCGGCCTCCCGCTCCTCGGGCGAAAGCCGCCCGTGGGTGGTGGTCGCAGGATGCGTGATCGTGGTCTTCGCATCGCCCAGATTGGCGGTGATCGACAGCATGCGCGTGCTGTCGATGACGCGCCAGGCGGCCTCGCGGCCGCCACGCACCTCGAAGCTCAGGATCCCCCCGGGCCCCTTCTGTTGACGCTGCGCAAGATCATGTTGCGGATGCGACGGCAGACCGGGATAGTGCACCCGCTCCACGTTCGGGTGTGACGCCAGCCATTCGGCCAGGCGCCGGGCATTTTCCGTGTGCGCCTTCATCCGCACCGCCAGCGTCTCCAGCCCCTTCAGGAAGACCCAGGCATTGAACGGACTCATGCTCGGGCCGGCCGTGCGCAGGAAACCGTACACCCCGCCGCCGACGACCTCCTCGCTGCCCACCACGGCGCCGCCCACGCAGCGCCCCTGGCCGTCGATGTACTTGGTGGCCGAGTGGATCACGATGTCCGCACCCAGATCCAGCGGCCGCTGCAGGATGGGCGTGCAGAAGCAATTGTCGACCACCAGCCAGCAGTCGTGCCGATGCGCCAGTTCCGCCAGTGCGGTGATGTCGCCCAGCTCGGTCAACGGGTTGGAAGGCGTTTCCAGAAACAGCATGCGGGTCTTCGGCGTGATGGCCGACGCCCAGGCATCCAGGTCGTCCAGCGGCACGAACCGGGTGCGGATGCCCAGCTTGCCGAGATACTGGTTGAAC
>JALVEM010000184.1 GCA_027030825.1 Thiohalobacter sp. | reverse complement strand
GAACGCCATGCTCGCGCGCCGCCGTCTCCCAGGCCGCCTCGCGGGCAAGCCCCTGCTCGACCAATGCCCTGGGCATGGCGATGCTTCGCGATTCTGACGACCCGGTCACATTTTTCTCCCTGGCAGCCTCATCCCCGAAGGCTACCGACTACCCACACTCAAGTCGATCCCGGCCACGCCGACACTGTGGGAAGGACATGGAGCAACGGCCAGTACGAGGAATGCCATGGAGTTTCGCGACTATCTCAAGATCATGGTGATGAAGGAGGCCTCCGACCTCTATCTGAGCGCCGGCGCCCCGCCCTGCATCAAGGTGCACGGCAACCTGCGGGCGATCGAGAAGGCCACGCTCACCGCAGAGCGGATCCGCGAGATCGCCTGGTCCGTCATGGACGAGGACCAGCGTCAGCGATTCGAACAGAAACCGGAGATGAACCTGGCCCTGTCGGAGAGCAAGATCGGACGTTTTCGCGTCAACATCTTCATGCAGCGCGGCACCGTCGGCATGGTGGTCCGACACATCCGCACCGTCATTCCCGACTTCAAGGATCTGGGTCTGCCGCCGGTGCTCACCGAGGTGGTGATGTCCAAGCGCGGCCTGGTGCTCTTCGTGGGCGCCACCGGTTCCGGCAAGTCCACCTCCCTGGCCTCGCTCATCGACTACCGGAACGAGCATGCCAGCGGCCACATCATCACCATCGAGGACCCGATCGAATTCATCCACCGGCACAAGAAGTCCATCGTCAACCAGCGCGAGGTGGGGCTGGATACCGACTGCTACATGGACGCGCTCAAGAACACCCTGCGCCAGGCGCCCGACGTCATCCTCATCGGCGAGATCCGCGACCGGGAGACGATGGAGCACGCCATCGCCTTCGCCGAGACCGGCCACCTGTGCCTGTCCACGCTGCATGCCAACAACGCCAACCAGGCGCTCGACCGCATCATCAACTTCTTCCCCGAGGACCGTCGCAATCAGCTGCTGCTCGATCTCTCCCTGAATCTGCGCGCCTTCGTATCCCAGCGCCTGGTCCAGACCACCGACGGCAAGCGCACGGCGGCCGTCGAGATCCTGCTCGGCACCCCGCTGGTCAAGGACCTGATCCATCGTGGCGAGATCCACGAACTCAAGGAAGTGATGGAAAAGTCGGAAAACCTGGGCATGCAGACCTTCGACAGCGCGCTCTACAAGCTCTACATGGAGGGCCGCATCACGGTCGAGGAGGCGCTGCGCAACGCCGATTCGCCCAACAACCTGCGTCTGCGCATCAACCTGTCGGAGGAAGAGGCCGCCCAGCGGCTGGCAGCGGCGACCCAGGCCCTGGAGATCGAACAGCCGGACGATGGCATGGTCCTGGGGCAGACGGCCGGCCCCCGCCTCTCGCTGGCCGACGACTGACCTGCACACCCCTTTCGGACCCGGAATTAAAAAAGCCCCGGCCAAAGGTTGGTACCGGGGCAATGCCTCACAGGGGTGGAGGAGCGTGGACCCGGACCTGGCCGGATCCACACAATTCCTGGCGTCGCACTTCACGCCCGTCCCGATCCGGGACATACTCTACTGACGATACATGAATCGGTTTTATTCCCGATTCCTTGAGAAATTCCGGGAATAATCGCCGTCACCGGCGCGTCCCATACAATAGGTCGTCAGTAAGTGACATGAAAACTACTTTGGTTACAATAACATAGATTTCCCGACATGAAAATACTCGGTTTCCTGACACGCAACGCGGAATTCCAGAAGCGCCTCGCCGAGAGCCGCGAACGCCTGTTCCGCATCGCCTACTCCTGGTGCCACGACGCCGCCCTGGCCGACGATCTGGTCCAGGAGACCCTGGAGAAGGCACTCAAGAAGGGCGGCCAGCTCAAGGACCCGAAGGCGCTCAACACCTGGCTGTTCACCATACTGAACAATTGCTGGCGCGACCACTTCCGCCGCCAGCGCGAGACAGTGGACATCGACGACGTGAGTTTCAGCAGCCACGTCACCCCGGAGGACGAGGGGCACCGCCATCAGCTCATCGGCAAGGTGCATGCCGCCATCGAGGCCCTGCCGCCGAACCAGCGCCAGGTGCTCACGCTCGTGGACCTGGAAGGCTGCAGCTACATCGAGGTGGCCGAGATCCTCGACATTCCCATCGGCACGGTCATGAGCCGTCTGTGTCGGGCGCGACGCGCCCTGAAGGACAGGCTGCTCGCCGCCGATGCCGACATGGCGCATCTGGTGCGCGAATCCCGGCAGTTTTCGGATCAGCCCCAGATCAGGAGAATCAAGTGATGTCTGGACAGACACCCATCTCGGACGAACAGATCAACGCCTTCCTCGACGGCCAGCTGGATCACGAGGAACGCGAACGCATCCTCCGATGGCTCGAACGCGACCCGGATCTGCGCCGGCGAGCCTGCGACTTCCGCAATCTCAGCGAGCTCGTTCGTCATGCCTACGCATCCCCGGTGCTGCCGAAACCGCAACGTCCGATTCCGGTCCGCCAGCGCCCCTGGGTGCAGGGTGCGGCAGCAGCCCTGCTGCTCGGGGTCGGTCTGGTGGCCGGCTGGCACCTTCACGCCCGTGACAGCGGTTCGTCGGATCCGGTGACGAATCAGCATGTAATGTTCCTCGACGAGGAAAAGGCCTTCCAGACCGCCAGCCTCAACCAGGCACCTCAGGTGCACGGAGCCCGCAAGGTACTCCTGCATGTCAGCTCCGGTGATCCGGCCAAGCTCGAGCAGGCCCTGGACACGGCCGAACGGCTGGTGCGCGAGTACCGGGCCCGTCACGTGCCGGTCGAGGTCGAGCTGGTCGCCAATGCCGGCGGCCTGGACCTGCTGCGCGCCGATCTCTCTCCCTTTGCCGACCGCATTCACGAGCTCCACCAGAAATACGAGGAGCTGACCTTCTACGCCTGCCAGACGGCCCTGTCGCGCCTGATGGCGGCCAAGGGACTCGCCGAACCCCCGCCACTGGTCGAGGACGCCCTGCTCACGCCCAATGCCCTGAACCAGATCCTCGAGCGGCTGCAGGAGGGCTGGGTGTACATGAGCATCTGAGGGCCCATTCTCGTCATTCCGGCCAAGCGACCCCGGCCTTGAGCCGGGGGAGCGCGAGCCGGAATCCAGAAATCACGTTCGGTTACGCCCCTGGGACCTGCGTTTTCCTGGATTCCGGATCGGCGCTGCGCGCCGTCCGGAATGACTGAAGGGGTGGATCCTGGATAGCCCGCTGTGCGGGCTTCCGGGATGACTGAGGGTGGAGGCTACGCGGGCTTCCGGGATGACTCCGCACTCGTCATTCCGGGCGAGCGAAGCGAGACCCGGAATCCAGAGAACACGTCGATCCGTGCCACAGTGGTTCATCCCATTCCGGGATGACTGAGGGTGGGGCTACGCGGGCATGCG
>JALVEM010000183.1 GCA_027030825.1 Thiohalobacter sp. | reverse complement strand
TACCTCCTTCATGACGCCATGAGTTCATCGAGCAGGCCAAGCGAGGCCTCCCAGCTGAAATGCCTTTCCACGTGCGCCCTGACCGTGGCGGAAAGTTCACGGTGCAGATCGGCGTCGTCGAGCAATCTGATCACGTTCTCCGCGAACACATCCGGCCGGCCTGTGCAGAATTCAGAAAGCACGCTGCAGTCGATGCCGGTCAGGGCTTCGGGTGTGGCCACAACCGGCAGCCCCATGGCCATGGCTTCCAACACCTTGTTCTGGATCCCTCGCGCGATCCTCAGAGGGCAGACGGCCAGCCGGGCGTGAGCGAGATAGGGACGCACGTCCTCGACCCGGCCGGTCACGTTCACGTGTTCTCCCGCCAGATCCCTGACCCGCGGATCCGGGTTCGAACCGACGATATGGAACCGCACATCCGGACGGTGCTCGGCAATACGGGGAAGGATTTCCCGAACGAACCATTCGACGCCGTCGACGTTGGCCCAGTAGTCCATGGCGCCGGTGAAGACCAGATGCACACCCTCCCCGTCATGGGGCCTCGGCCAGCTTCGTTGCGGATCGAAGAATTCCGTATCCACCCCGTTGCGCATGCTGAAGACCCGTTCCCGGACTTCGAGGCCGGCCCGTTCCGCCAACGACAGGAACAGTTCACGTTCCTGCTCGGAGACGAGCAGCGTGGCATCGGCACGGGACGCGAGATCCAGCTCGAACCGCTGGAGCAGCCGGGCCTCGCGTCGATAGACGAAGCGCATGGGCAGTGAAACATGGCTCTTGTGTGCGTATTCACGCCATTTCTCCGAGTCCACGTCCACCAGATCGACCACCGTACGCAGTCGCTCGCCCGATCCCCCTGGAAGATATTGACCCATCGAGGACGAGAACACCAGACAGGCATCGAGCGGCACACGCGCCTGCAGCCCAGCGACCCACTCGTGCAGCCGTGCGTCGTCGAACATCTCCAGCGTGACCGGCCGACCATGCACGAGCGCACGCATCCCGGCCCGTGCGAGACGCCTGCGATCGAGATACTCGAAACGGGACTCGGCGACGAACCCCGACAGGGCATCGACGTGTTCGCGATCCTCGGGATCGTCGTAGAACCCGCCGAGAAAGACCTCGTGCTTCGAGGCCAGGTGACGCAGGATGTGATACGAACGGATCTTGTCCCCCTTGTTCGGGGGATAGGGGATCCGATGTACGAGATAGAGGATCCTCATGCCAGATGTCTGGCCACGACCGGGCCCAGAACGCGCGTCACCGGGTAAGGCATCGCGCGCCACATGCGGATGAACAGGCGGTATTTCGGATTTGCCGGACTGACGTTCGGCATGTTTCTCGCGCGAACCAGATGGTATTCATAGGGAAGCGGTATCGGCTCGAATCCCCAGTGCTTCTTGAAGCGGTAGGAGCCCGTGTCCACCTTGCTTCTGCCATAGTCGAAGCATCGGCAGCCTGCATCGGCTGCACGACGCATGACGTCCCAGTACATGTAATCGAATGCCTGCAGAGCACGGGCCTGCGGCAGACCACCGCCGAAGTACGGCATCACGGTATCCCTGAAATAGAAGGTCATGACCGTCGATACACGCTCGCCCTCCGGAGACCGGCAGAAACTGATCCGGCAGGCATCCCCCAGCGCTTCACGGATGTTCGCGAAAAAGGACTTCGGATACACGGGGGTGCCATGCGCATGCACGCTGCGGGAATAGATGTCGAAGAAGGCATCGAGATCGTCGGCGACCTCGGCGGTCACGCCCTTCTTCTCTGCCTTGCGGATCATGGCCCGCTGCTTTCTCGGAATGGCACGCATGTTCTCGTCGTGATCGGCCGAGATCGGCTTCATGAAGGTGACGTACAGGGACTTCACCGGCCAGCCGCTGCCGGTCTCGTGCAGGTTCCTGAGTTCCAGATAGTCCACGGCGGCCGCCTCGGCCATGCTCGCCGCCTCCGCCCCGAGCGCCCGGGCAGCGGCCTCGTCGTCGGCAAGAATGCCGCCATAGACGGCGTAGGGAACGGAGATCAGCGCATTGCCGGCGAGCGGACTCTTCACATGGAAAAGGGGCAGAACCCCGGTCACCTTCCCCTGCCTGAGATGCATCAGGTACCGGGGACGGGCGCCGAAGGTGCGCTCGACCACCTGCTTCCAGTCCAGGGTATGAAACAGCGTCGCCTGCGGGTGACGGGTGACATATGCCTCCCAGGCTGCTGCATCGGCCTCCTTCAGGAGCAGGACTCCGTCACGTACTTCCACCATCCGGCACACCTCCCTGATTCGTGCAGATGCCATAGACCTCGCCCATGGATCGCCACGGGCAGGATGCAAACAGCCTTCTGAGCTTGCGTTCCATCCGGGAAAGATTCGTGTAGTGCCGGAACCGGGATTTCAGAGGTGCCCCTCCGATTCTCGGCTGCTCCGGGTCGATCTCCCAGGGATGGAAGTAGAAATTGTAGGGTTTCCGTTCCCGGTGATTGATGTGACGGCAGGCGAGACGGGTATAGAAATAGGGAAGCAGCCGGAAATAGCCGCCTCCGCCGCAAGGCAGGTTCCTGCCGCGCACTCGCAGGGTGGAAATCGGAATCTCGATCAGTCCGCCGTCCTGGACATAATGGGGATAGCGTGGCGCATCGGGCACCCCATACAGGTCGTGCCTGACGGGATAGATGCTCGAACTGTATCGAAAACCGAGCGACTCGAGTATCTCGTAGGCCCATGGATTGTCTTGGCCGATCGAATAGGTCGGTGCCCGGTAACCGATCACCTCCCGGCCGGCAATATCCTCCAGCACACCTTTCGCACGGTGGACGTCCTCCCGGAATTCCTCTCGGCTCTGCTCCGTCGCCTTGCGGTGCATGTAACCATGGCAGGCGATTTCGTGGCCACCGGCCACGATGTCACGGACGAGTTCCGGATAGCGCTCCGCCACCCAGCCGAGCACGAAGAAGGTGGCTCTTGCGCCCGACTCGCGCAGCAGCGCCAGTACCCTTGCCGTGTTCTCGCGCACCCGGTGCTCTAGACGCTCCCAGCTGCCCGGATCGATGCACCCGTCGAAGGCGGCCACATGAAAGTAGTCCTCGACATCGATGCTCATGGCGTTGCATATTCTGCCGTGCTCGTCCCTGAGGACAGGGAACTCGTACTGTCCCGTCGCATTCATGCCTTTGTATTCCCGAGGAATCCCCAAGACAGGCCGTAATCCAGGTCCATGGCGGACCCCCGTGCCCGAGAAATATTGGCGGCACGGCCAGGCGAGTTCTTCAGTCAGGCGTCTTCGGCATGCCGCCCGCACTCTCGTTATCGTGATTCACATTAGATCAGCCCATGGTGGAAATGTCCATGAACACCATGGATTCCAACACCAGGTCATCGATTCTTCACTCGAACCCGCCATTCGATCTTC
>JALVEM010000182.1 GCA_027030825.1 Thiohalobacter sp. | reverse complement strand
CTGGCGGTCGATGGCGACGAGACGGTCGTCCTCTATCTCAATGGCCGCCGGGTGACCGGTCTGCGCGGTGCCAACGCCCTGCAGGGCGAGCCGCGCGCGGCCGTGACACTGCATCTGGATGCCGGCTGGCACAGCCTGCGCGTCATCCATGCGGAATACCGTGGCGAACAGGGCTTCCGGGTGTACTGGAAGCGCCCGGGGGGCGAGTGGGAGACGATTCCGCCCGAATTCCTCCGCCATGGCTACGTGGACACGGACGGCGACGGCATTGCCGAGACCGGCGGCAGCGACCACTGCGTGCAGTCGCCCGGCTGGCGGGCAGTGGATCGGCACGGCTGCGCGGTGGGCGCACGCATGCAACGGGCACTCGAGGATGCGGCGTCGGGCGCGAGCGTGCTCTACCTGTTGCCGAAGGATGGTGCCGGGAAACCGCTGTCGGCCTGTGACCAGGCCGTCACCGGTAGCGAGGCCGAGGCCTGTCTGGAGGCCGCGGCCCAGGCAGCCTGCAGTGCGCGGGGGGCGGCCGAGGCGCTCGGCTGGAACGCCATGCCGGCACCGGATGAAGGTTCCGAGTGGGTCTTCCGGAATCTTTCCTGCAGATGAAAGACAGGATTATTCGCTGTGCAGTCCGAGATGCAGGAGCGCCTCGGCCAGCAGCGGGGCGATGCGGTTGCGCCGGTCGCCGAGGCCGAGCACGAGTCCGGTGAGAAAGGCCGCAAGCAACGCCTCGCGCGGATGCTCGCGCACCCGGTTGAGAGGATTGGCGCGTTCCGCGGCCTCGCGCAGCGCCTGTTTGGCCTCCTCCGGGGTCAGCGGCCGAGTCGGAGCGTCGTCCATGCGAGCACACCTCCCAGTGCGACCAGGCCCACGCCCAGACCGGTGGCGGCCGCAGCCGTGCCGATGTGGCTTGCGAGCGTGACCCACAGGGCGTAGCCGAGCAGCCCCGTGCCCGCGATCAGCAGCAGGGTGGCGGCCAGCATCATGCCCAGCAGCAGCGCGGCACGTAGCAGGTTGTAGCGGAGGCTGCGCCCCTCCGCTTCCAGCAGGTTCGCGAGCGCGATGACGAATTCGGCCAGGCTGTTCAGTTTCGACCGCTCCAGTCCATCATCTTGGCCAGCACGAAGCCGACGCCGAAGGCCGCCAGCAGCGCGGTCATGGGATTGTCCGCCACCTTGCGGTCCAGCTGGGCGGCCATCTGCTGGCCGGTATTGAGCGCCTCGTCCACCTTCTGTTGCAGGTTCTCCCGCGCCTGCTCGGCCCGCGCCTTTGCCCGCGCCCTGGCCTCCTCGGCCTGTTGCGCGGCAGCGGCCTTGAGTGCCTCCGTGACCGAGCCGAGGTCTTCGCGCAACTGCGCGATGTCGGCCTTCAGTTTCTCGATTTCCTGTTGCAGTGCTGCATCCGGCATGGTTCGTCTCCTTTCGTTGTCTTCACATCGAGACTAGTCCGCTCTCCCGAGGAATCCATTGACCCAGATCCGGTTTGAGGCCGATTCGGCAATATCAACAGGAAATATCGAGGTGGCAGGCGGGGGATTCAAGGCCTGCGGGTTGGGCGGTACCTGATGCCATCATGCGACCTCCCGCCAGCTGGCAGCCAGCGTGGGGGCGAGGGCGGTCTGCAGCGGCGGCGACAGATCCAGTTCTCCGGCGGCCGGGGGTGAGAATGCCGCCATGGCCTGTACCAGCCGGTCCACCTGATCGGCATGGAGACGCAAGCCGTCTCCCGCGTCGATGTGGTCGAGCCGGTAGGCAGGTCCGAGATACCAGTCGACGATGCGGACGGAATCCGCGGTGCCAATGACGTTCACCTTGAGATCCTCGCCCACCCGGCTGAACCAGAGCTGGTCGTGATCGATGCCCGACTCGAAGCGTAGGACGTCGGTGGTCGCACCATTCGTGACTGCCGCATCCTGATAGTCGTAATCGAACAGCATGTCGGCTCCATCGCCACGGCCGAAACGATAGACGTCATTGCCCTGCGCACCGAGGAGGGTGTCGTTGCCCGCGCCGCTCACCAGTATGTCGTCTCCGGCACCTCCGTTGAGATACAGGGCACCCGAGGAACCCGTCAGGGTGTCCGATCCGTCGCCGCCGAAAAGGAAACCCTGTCCGGTGCCTCCTTCGAGGATGTCGTTGCCCGCATCCCCGAAGGCCACGCCATGGCGTGCTCCCAGAGTGAGGCGGTCTGCGCCGTTCCCGCCGTAGAAATAATCCCATGCATCCGGGCTCCCGACAGCCGTCATGGAGCCGCTGCGGATGATGTCGTTACCATCGTGACCGTAAAGAAAAGCATTGCCACGATTGTTTGCGATCAGCAGGTTGTCCAGTGCATTGCCGTTCCCGCGCAGGGTGCGCGAACCCATGAGAACCAGCTCTTCGATATCGGCGCCGAGTATATGGTCGATGCTGGACTGGACGCGATCGCGACCCTCGCCCGCGTTTTCGAATACCAGGTCGCCCGGATCATCGACCACATAGAAATCATCACCCGGCCCGCCGCGCATGGAATCGGCACCCGCACCGCCATGGAGGTAGTCGCCCGCAGGGCCTCCGATCAGCGTGTCCTGGCCATCACCTCCCGCCATGTACGCATAGCCCGTGCCTGCCTGGAGCAGATCGTCGCCCGCATCGCCCGACAGATAGCTCCAGCCGGCGCTCCCTCCATGCAGGCGGTCATCGCCGGCCCCGCCGAAGGCCGCACCATTCCTGCCACCCAGCCGGACAGTGTCATTGCCCTTCTCTCCATGGAACAGGTCCCAGCCGAGCGAACCCGAGCCACCGTAGAATGTATCGTCGCCGTCGCCGCCGTAGGCTGTCAGGGCGCCGTCACCGGCCTTGATGACATTCGCGAGGGCGTTTCCGTAACCCAGGTGTGGTGCATCGCCGGTGAAGGAGAGATTTTCGATGTTTCCGTCCAGAGTGTAGTCGATGCTGCTGACGACCTGGTCGATGCCTTCACCGGCTTTCTCGGTGACGCGATCTCCCGGATCATCGACATGGTAGACGTCGTCTCCGGGACCGCCTTCCATCCTGTCCGCACCCGGGCCACCGTTCAGGAGATCGTCGCCTTCGTGTCCACGCAAGAGATCGTCCCCGTTCGATCCGAGCAGGAAGTCACCGGAAGCCGTTCCATCCACGGTCACGGGGGCACCGGCAGGTACATCGAATGCATCGAGGCCATACTGCTTTCCGCCGATCACGAATGCCTCTAGCCGATACCCCGGATGCACATACCATGGCAGGGTGAGGAATGCCCGGTCGTTTCCGATATCGATATGGAGATTGTTCTCGTCTCTCGTGAATTCGAGATCTGTGGCCAGGATTTCATCTGCGAACAGGATTCGATCGACTCTGCCGGGCACGGTGTCGAAGTCGATGATTCTGTCGACGCCGGAGTCGAGATCGACAT